>JABDAM010000001.1 GCA_013289145.1 Alphaproteobacteria bacterium
TGAATTTGGGAGAGGACATATGGATTGGTGTGCTCTTAATCAAGCTATGGGCAAAGTTGTAGCACAACATTTCCCTGAGCTGGCGGCAGAACCCATTCCAAGTTCTGAGTATTGGAATGCACCTAAAACGATTGATCCTGATAAAGTGGCAGAACTGAAGACATGGGTTGTTACTTTGGAAGGGAAATATGGTGCGACCCTGGTTGTGCCATATATTAGCGCGGCCGTAAGGCGAAATCTGGAAACGGCAGCGAGACAGCCCAGAGCTTCTTTATAAATCCTAGTTAGCTACGACAGACTTGCTCTCTCCAGCGATTTCAGTTCAGACATGGTTTGTGGCCAGCACCCGCTGGTCCGCCATTACTTTGATGTTCAGATATTCCCTGCAACCACCTGAAATTCCTTGACTTTTGGTTTTGCGGCGGTTTAATTCTTTAGGCGGCGGTGTTTTCATTGCGCGGCGACTTTGAGGATTAAACGGACTTTACGGGCAAAACATATTTATCGGAAAACAGAAAGTTCAGACGGCTAAAGATGGATATCATCAATACTTCAACATGCTCCCGGTACATGGCGCGCCACGTCACCAGCGACCACAAAGAGATTTTTTCGGCGTTGATTCAAGAACAAGCGGAGCAGCACCATTCCGCCGCGGCACGAAGTCCGGCAGAAATTGATAACCTATGGCAGTCCGTGGGCGCGCCGAATGGCATCAATGCTTTTCTTATCGTCAAATCCGATACGCATCAGCCCGTTGTGGCCGTGACCTATTTTGGTTGTTTAAACCGGCATGGATTAGGGCTGTACCTGGAAGATATCGTCACAACCAGCACCGAGCGTAACAAGGGCGCGGGCAAATATGCCATGTCGGTTTTGGCGCAAATTGCCCTGGATCAAGGCGCTTCTCGGATCGTCTGGGAATGCGCGCGCAGCAACGACGTTGCGCACCGGTTTTATGATCATATTGGCGCGAGCCGTGTTGATGATAGGCATACCCAAAGAAAGCTTGGATTGCTTCCTGCCGATTTAAAATCCGTTAATTCCAGCGTTACTGTCCGCCGCGCAAAAGCATCCGACCAAGATTTTTTACGCAGCAGCCTGATTATGAGCAATGCGCACGAAGCCGATGCTGGAGCCACATTGCAAAAGGTAAATCTTGCCACGCACAAAAATAATTTTATTGTTGCGATCGCCGAAAGAAATGACGGCATGCCCGTCGGCATTGCCCTGGCCTACCGAAACTTTTCAACCTTCCGGGTTGAAAGCGGCATTCATGTCGACCACATCGCTTTCATGGAAAAAAATCCGAACCCGGATACTGCCTATGCCTTCCTTGATTATTTTGCGGATCTGCAAAGAGCAAAAGGATGGAACGGACATTTTGACTTCACCGTACACAGTTCAACGGCGGATTTCTGGCATCCTATTCTAATGGATTGCGGTGTGGAACCTTTGGCCTATGGCGACGATGTTATGGACGTGCGCCATATTTTCGGGCCGGCGTTGGTTGATCTGGCTGAGGGCAAACATACGCTCAAAGCGCCGCAAATTATGGCCAATGATAACAGGTTGCAGGCCGGTTTGGTCAGAGCTATGGTGCCGGGTCAAAACTGACTGCCGGAATCATCGTGACGACCGCTTGTTATTTCGATCCTTACTGTATCGCGCATTACCCTGGGCCCGGCCATTCTGAGCGCCCTGCGCGTCTGTGCGAAATCGTTAATACACTCAGCAAAAAATCGGCTTTTAAAAAATTGCAATGGCCTGCCGTGAGTCCGGCGAAATTGGAAGATATCCAATTGGTCCATACTAAACGCTACATCGATTTTGTTTTTTCTTCCGTGCCCAAATCCGGTTATCAAAAAATCGAAGTGAACGAAGTGGTATCCGAACACGATGACGGCGAAGTCACCACGCTCTGCCCGCAATCCGGCAATGCCGCGCTTTACGCCGTCGGTGCGGTGACGGCCGCCGTGGATGATGTTATGAAGGGCAAAGTAACCAATGCTTTTTGCGCGGTCCGGCCGCCCGGGCATCATGCCTTTCCCGACAAATCCATGGGGTTTTGCATTTTTAACAACGTTGCCGTGGGCGCGCGGTACGCGCAGAAACATTACGGCATCAAACGCGTCGCGATTGTCGATTTTGATCTGCATCACGGCAACGGCACTCAGGCAGTATTTGAAAAAGATCCTAGCGTCTTTTTTTGCAGCATCCATCAGCTGCCGCTTTGGCCTGAAACGGGATATGAACAGGAAACAGGCATCGGGAATATTTTCAATGTCGTGACCAAACCAAACTTGCCGCGCGCCGCATGGCTGAAACGCTGGCGGCAAACTGTGCTGCCGCGATTGCGTCAAGAAGATTTTGATTTTCTATTTATTTCCGCCGGATTTGATACGCACAAAAACGATCAAAAAGGTTGTCAGTTATTGGAAACCCAGGATTATTTTGAGCTGACGGCTGATCTGTTATCCATCGCGCGCGACAAATGTGCGAACCGCGTCGTGACGGTATTGGAAGGCGGCTATAACGCGCGCGCCAGCGCAGCTTCGGCCGCCGCCGCGGTAAAGGCATTAATGCGCGTTAAGAAATAGAGATTGTTAAAAATCTATCTGCCCCTCGTTGACAGGCAACATGAGAATGATTATCAGTCTCATATCACAAATATGAGAATTGTTCTCATATAATCGCAAAGGCAGAGATTTGCTATGAAAAATTCACTTTTACTGGCCTGCTGTATGGCTGGGATGCTGGCCGCGCCGGCTTGGGCTGAAGAACCCGCCGCACCGCCGCAGGCACATGGAAACTTTTTGGTCAACGGCCCTATGGGCGGTGTTTGGCAACAGGACCAGATGCTGGGCGATGCCTGGGGCGCGCGGACTTGGTTAGGCCAGTACGGCGTAACAGTCGGCCTGACGGAGGTCAGCGAGATTTTGGGTAATACCAGCGGCGGCGTGAAGCGCACGGGCGATTACGACGGCCTGACGACTTTGACGTTGCAGATGGATACCGGCAAGGCACTCGGCTGGGACGGCGGGACGTTTAACGCCAGTGGCATGCACGTTCACGGCACGAACCTGAGCGCGAATAACCTGATGAACCTGCAAACCGCGAGCGGGATTGAGGCGGATGACGGGTTCCGTTTATGGGAACTTTGGTATGATCAAACATTATTGAATAATACGACCGACATCAAAGTCGGTCAGCAAAGCGTGGATCAGGAATTCATGGGCAGCCAATATTCGGCGCTTTATGTGAATACGATGTTCGGCTGGCCGATGGTGCCTTCGGCGGATTTGCTTGGCGGTGGTCCGGCTTATCCATTATCGTCCCTCGGCGCGCGCGTGAAGTTTACGCCTGAGGCAAGTCCCTGGACGGTTTTGGCGGGCGTGTTTGACGACAATCCAGGCGGCCTGGATCCGCGTTCAAGTGATGACGCACAAAAACTCGACGACCGCGGCACGAATTTCCGTTTGAAAGACAGCGCGCTGTTCCTTGGCGAAATTCAATTCGCTTATCCGACCGTCGGCGATACGCAGCGCGCGGGCGATACGGTTTTGCCGGGCACTTATAAACTCGGTTTCTGGTATGACGCCGGGAAATTCGCGGATCAGCGTTACGGCACGGATGGTCTGTCGCTCGCGGATCCTTCCAGCAACGGTATCGCGCGTTTGCATCGCGGCAATTACAGCATCTATGGTGTGATTGATCAGGCACTGTGGCGTGATGCCGAAGGCGAAAAGGCGATCGGCTTTTTCGTCCGTCCGATGATCTCACCGAACGACCGGAATGAAATTCATTTCAGCGTCAATGGCGGCCTGAACTTTAAAGGCTTGATCGAAGGACGCGGGGATGACGTGCTGGGTCTGGGCGTTGCTTATACAACCGTGAGCGACCGCGCGCGTGATTTCGACGGCGACACCATCGCCGCCGGAACGCCGCAGCCTAAGCGCAGCAATGAAACCGTGCTGGAGGCGACGTATCAATACGCGCTGGCGCCGTGGTGGAATTTGCAGCCGGATTTCCAATATGTCTTTAACCCCGGCGGCGGCATTGCCGATCCAAACAGCCCAACTGGTGATCGTATCAAGAATGAAACGATCGTCGGCATCCGCACCACTCTGACCTTTTAATGGAGATGAACATGAAACAATTACTTTTAACCGCTGCAATGATTGGTGCGCTGGCCGCGCCCGCGATGGCCGATGACGGCTACCTCACGAAACCGCGTCATCACAAAAACGTGACCTCCAGCGTGCCAGATAACGGCGACCAGAACCCCTATGCGATTTTCGTCGCGCCCGCATCGGCCGGGAAAATTAAAAAGGACGATGTGCTGGTGGATAACTTTAACAACGCTAAAAATTTGCAGGGCACCGGATCGACAATCATGATTTACCATCCGGATACGGAGGAGACGACGCTCTTCGCCGACATTCCACATGATCTGAAAGGCTGCCCGGGCGGTGTTGGTTTATCAACGGCCATGGCGGTGTTGAAAAGCGGCCACGTGATTGTCGGTTCGACGCCCAGCACCGATGGCACCACGGCGACCAAGGGCGCGGGATGTTTGATCGTTCTGGATTCAAACGGTCAGGTTGTCAGCACGATCGCGGGCAAGAATATCAACGACCCATGGGGTAACATGGCGGTGATCGACCACGGCGACAGCGCGACATTGTTCGTCAGCAACACAGGATTTGGCGTCGGCGCACCCGCCGCGCCGGATCCGGTGGTGAATAAGGCGACGATTTTGCGCATTGAACTGTCCACCGCGGGTAAAACACCTGTCGTGAAAAGCCAGACGATGATCGCAAGCGGTTTGAGCGAGCAAGCGGCGAAAGACGTTTTCATTATTGGTCCGACCGGCCTTGCGCTCAGCGCGGATCACAAAACGCTTTATGCGTCGGATGCGATCAATAACCGCGTCGTGGCGATTGATAATCCGACAACACTCACTGGCCCCGGTAACCTGCGCGAAGTGACGAAGGAAGGTTTCCTGCACCGTCCGCTCGCGATGGTGATGGCGCCGAATGGCAATTTGCTGGTGACCAACGGTAAAAACGGTCAGGTGGTGGAAATCAATCCGGCGTCCGGAAAGCAAATCGCCGCGCAGTGGCTGAATGCCGACAAAGCACAGGTTCCACCCGGCAGCGGCAATCTGTTCGGTATCGCCATGAAGCCAACCGGCGACGGTTTTTATTACGTTGAGGATGACACGAACAACCTGTCTGTGTCAGAATAGGGCATGGCATGCCCCTTTAAAGGTCTGACGGATATCACCCGCCGCAATTTCTTCACGGCGGCGGGCGGAGTCGGTTTGGCCGCGGTGGCGGGTGCGGGGCTGGGGTTCGGCCTCGGTCCTGCCGCGCGTTTGTTTGAACGCAATCCGCGCGGTGCGGAAAAATTTTACGGCGCGCATCAGGCGGGCATCGTAACGCCGCAGCAATCGCATAGCTATTTTGCGGCGTTTGATTTGACAACGGACAAGCGCGATGAAGTCGTTTCATTATTGAAAGATTGGACGGAAGCCGCCGCCCAAATGACGCAGGGTAAATCAGTCGCAGGCGACGGCGGTGACGCGCGCGGCCTGCTGCCTTCACGTCTGACGGCGACATTCGGTTTCGGCGCGGGATTGTTTTCCAAAGATGGCAGTGATCGTTATGGTTTGGCCGCGCGCCGTCCGGCGACGTTCGTTGATTTGCCAAAATTCGCGGGCGATCAATTGATCATGGAAAAATCCGGCGGTGATTTATCGGTGCAAGCCTGCGCGAACGATCCCCAGGTCGCCTTCCACGCCATCCGCCAATTCGCACGCATCGCGGGCGAGCGCGCCCACATCCGCTGGGCGCAGACCGGATTTTTGTCGGGCGGCAATGATGGCGAAACGCCGCGTAACCTGATGGGTTTCAAAGACGGCACGCAGCAGCCCAAAGACCACGATAAATTCGTCTGGGTGGGCAATGAAGGGCCGGATTGGATGCAGGGCGGCACATACCTGGTCGCGCGGCGCATCCGCATCGCGCTGGAACATTGGGATTCCATGGATGTTGCGGCGCAGGAAGAAATCATCGGGCGTAAAAAAATCTCCGGCGCACCCCTGACCGGCCGCAATGAGTTCGACGCACTGGATTTAAATGCGACGGATAAAGACGGCAATTATATCATCCCCGAAAACGCGCACGTTCGCCTCGGCAACGCTGCCGCAAACGGCGGCGCGGAGATTTTGCGGCGCGGTTATTCTTATAACGACGGCGTGAATTTCATCGCCGAACGCTGGCCGCCCTGGCGCCAGAGGATTGAATATGATGCGGGGCTGCATTTCATTTCCTATCAGCGCGATCCGAAAACCTTCATCAAAATGTTCGACCGCATGGCGAAACAGGATGCGCTCAACCAGTTCACCACCCACAACGGCAGCGCCATTTTCGCCTGCCCCGGCGGCGCGCGCGCGGGTGAGTTTATTGGCCAAAGATTATTTGTCTGATCACGCCGCGCGGCGTCCGGATTCCTGATAAGCCCCAAACAAGTTTAACCATTCACGCGTGCGCGCTTCGGGGTTTGCATTTTGCGATACATCTGAAATCACCGCGATGCCCGTCGCCCCCGCTCCTAAAACCTCTCGCGCATTTTCCAAGGTGATACCGCCAATGGCAACCAATTGCCCATTCAGCATCCGGCGCCAATTGCACAATGTATCCAAACCTTGCGCGCCGAAACGCAAAACCTTGCTGCTAGTCTGAAAAATCGGCCCGAGCGCATGATAAGATGGCTGGCACGCAACCGCACGTGCAAGCTCGGCATATGAATGCGTGCTGAGGCCAAGGCGCAAACCGCTTTTGACAATAGCCGCGATGTCGGCTGCTTCGATATCTTCCTGCCCTAAATGGATGCCGTATGCTTTGTGTTTGATCGCGATTTCCCAATGATCGTTGATGAACAAACGGCAGTTATATTCCCGCCCGACCGCAATTGCGGCGCGGATTTCATTTTCTAATTCCGCGCCAGTTTTATCCTTGATACGCAGCTGCGCCGTCGTGACGCCAAGCGGCAATAACCGCCGCAACCAATCCGCGCTATCCGCTAGCGGATAAAACCCCAGCGGTGTGTCGCCGCAATCAGGGAAATGCGCGCGGTTTCGCCCCGCCACCGCATCTGCCGTCAGCCACGGAAAATCATCCGCCGTGCATGGCAAGGGTTGATAAGTTAAAATCGGCGCGTCCTGGCCGAGCGGCTGCGACAGGCGCGTGAATTGATTGACGCTTGCCTTTGCCATCACGACCGCATCTTCTTCGGAATAACTTAGTGCATGCGCCGCCGCGATGGCGGAAGCAAAACTGCAACCCGTCCCGCGCGCATCAGTGTTGCGGCGGCGCGGCGATGTCAGCCAGAAACTTTGCGCCGCTGACTGATAAAAATCCTGTACAAAACCATTACCGTTATTCCAGCCTTTTATGATCACTGCGCGCGTGCCAAGCAGGCAAATAAGCATCGCTGCTTTGACCACGTCTTTGTCGTTGGCGATTTTTACACCCGATAAAGCTTCCGCTTCCCGCACATTAGGCGTCAACAAATTTGTTAGCGGCAATAAATGCTCCTTCATTAGCGCAACAACATCGTCGCCAATCAAAGCGCGTCCGGAGGAAGCAATCATCACAGGATCGCACACCACATAACTGTTCAAATTCTTTAAATTCTCCGCTAGCGCGCGCACGCTGTCCGCGTTACCGAGCATCCCAATTTTAATCGCACGCGGCGGCATGTCGGATTTCAGCGCGTTAATCTGCGCCTCCAGCATCTGCGCGGAAACGGATTCAACCGCTGTCACCGCGCCTGTATTCTGCGCCGTCAACGCCGCGATCACCGTACAGCCGTGCACACCCATCGCGGCAAACGTTTTCAAATCTGCCTGGATTCCTGCGCCGCCGCAGCTGTCCGATCCCGCAATCGTCCAAACAATAGGCCGCTGTTCTGGCGCGCGCGGAGCGTAAATTTCAATCACGCGCGTTTCTCCTCTTTCCAGAATGGCGTGCCAAGCGTTGGTGTTGAAGGCTCTGCAAAATCACGCCGCGGCATCAGGCCTGCTTCGTATCCCATACGCCCAGCTTCAATCGCGCGCGCGAAAGCCTGCGCCATTTTGGGCGCATCATCGGCCAAAGCAATTGCAGTGTTCAGCATCACGGCATCATATCCCATTTCCATTACCTGCGCGGCATGGGAAGGGGCGCCAATTCCGGCGTCGATAATCAGTGTCGTTTCCGGAAAACGCGCGCGCAAAGTTTTCAGCGCCTGCGCATTCGCAATCCCCTGCCCCGATCCAATCGGCGCGGCCCAGGGCATTAAAATTTTACATCCCGCTGCAACCAGGCGTTCGGCCACCACCAAATCTTCAGTTGTATAAGGAAAAACTTCGAACCCATCGGCGATCAAAATCCGCGCGGCTTCGACCAATGCAAAAGGATCCGGCGCCAACGTATATTCATCGCCGACCGTCTCCAATTTAATCCAGTTGGTTTTGAAAACTTCGCGCGCCATGTGGGCCGTGGTGATGGCTTCCTGCACGCTGCGGCAATTGGCGGTGTTGGGCAGAAAGGCGATATTCATTTCGCGCAGCAAATCCCAGAATTTATTGCCATCACCGGCGGCCTGGCGGCGCAGTGAAACCGTGACGATTTCAATCCCCGAACGCGTAATGGCTTCGCGCAGATTTTCCGGCGAACGATACCGCGACGTGCCGAGAACCAACCGGCTGGAAAAATTTTTACCGCCCAATTGCCACATGTCAGCCTCCCTGCATCGGCATTAGAATTTCGATTTCATCGTTTTCCGCGATGGCGGTTGCATCATATTGATTACGCGGCACACACGTCAGATTTTTCGCAACGGCAAAATAATCGCCTTCGTATCCCAATATTTTTGTTACATCCGCAATCGTGGCGGCATTTATCTCTTTCGCTTCGCCGTTGATGATGATTTTCATGCAGCCTCCCGAACCAAATATGGCATTGGCGCAGACGGCTGTGATTTTTCCGCCAGCTGGCAAGCATAATCCGTCAAAACCGGCGCGAGCAAAAAGCCATGGCGGTAAACGCCGTTGACACGGATCAAACCAGGCTGGTGCATAATGCGCGGCTCATTATCCGGAAAAGCCGGACGCAATCCGGTTAATGTTTCCAGAATGCGCGCCTCGCTGAACCCCGCGCTGATAGTAAAGGCGGCGCTGAGCATTTCGAGCATGGAACGCAGCGCAATTGGCGAAGCATCTTCAGATTCAATCGTCGTCGCGCCGATGATATAATGGTTATCCGGCCTCGGCACGACATATAGCGGCCAGCGCGGGTGAAGCAGCCGCACCGGGCGATTCAAATGCACATCTGGCGCGTGAAGACGAATGATTTCGCCACGCACGGCGCGGAGATTTTTGATATCCTTCGCCGCGCCGTAACCGCGGCAATCAAATACCATATCGAATTTTGACGTTGCATTGCCGCAATCAATTTCATTCGGCCGGATCGCACGCACTTCCTGGCCGAAACGGCAATCTGCACCACGTTCGCGCGCGGCCATTAATAACGCCGCCAGTGCACCACGGCTGTCAATCTGACCTTCGGATGGGAAAAATAATCCAGACTGAAAACGGCTATCCAAATCCGGTTCAAATACTTTTAATTCATCGCTTTTAATGTTTTGAAAAACATCTTCCGATGCGCGCGATTTAACCGTGCGCGCGAAATGTTCCAGTTCATCGCTGTTTTGCGGCGGCGCAACAACCAAACTGCCTGCCTGTTGAAAATAAACCGGCAAATCAAATTCACACAAAATCTCCGGCCACAACCGCAATGACAGCGCGCCTAAATCCGATACCGTTTTTTCCGCTACATCTAATTCGCAATAAGGGGCGAGCATTGCGGGCGATACGGAACTACAGGCTGTCGCTCCATCCTCCGCGCCGCGTTCGAATAACGTTACTCGCCAGCCGCGCGCGCAGGCTTTCAGAGCAAGCAAACGCCCGATAATCCCCGCGCCCACGATGCCGATAGAAATAGTCATGCCGCTGCGGCCTCCGACATTTCATCGTTGGCGACATCAACATCCTCGCTGATCCGCATCGAACAATATTTGGGTCCACACATCGAGCAAAAATGCGCGCTTTTTGCGCCTTCCGCCGGCAATTCTTCATCGTGATATCTTTTTGCCGTTTCAGGGTCGAGCGATAAATTAAACTGATCCGCCCAGCGAAAATCATACCGCGCTTGCGACAATGCATCATCCCGCATTTGCGCACCTGGATGACCTTTTGCGATATCCGCCACATGCGCTGCGATTTTATAGGCGATCAAACCTTGTTTAACGTCTTCGTAATTCGGCAAACCCAAATGTTCTTTCGGCGTCACGTAACAAAGCATCGCGCAACCATACCAACCAATCATCGCCGCGCCGATGGCGCTGGTGATATGATCATATCCGGGCGCGATATCCGTAGTCAGCGGACCCAAAGTATAAAACGGCGCTTCGTGGCAATGTTTGAGCTGTTCCGTCATATTCTCCTGGATCAAATGCATCGGCACATGTCCAGGCCCCTCAATCATCACCTGAATATCATGCGCCCAGGCCTTTTTGGTGAGTTCTCCAAGGGTGCGGAGTTCACCGAATTGCGCCGCATCATTCGCATCGGCGATACAGCCGGGACGCAAACCATCACCCAAAGAAAATGAAACATCGTATTGTTTCATAATCTCACAAATTTCTTCGAAATGTGTGTATAAAAAGTTTTCTTGCTTATGGTGTAAACACCATTTCGCCATCAGTGATCCGCCGCGCGAAACGATTTTGGTGATCCGGTTCAGCGCCGCCGGGATATATTCGCGCAGCACACCTGCATGGATCGTGAAATAATCCACGCCTTGCTCCGCCTGCTCGATCAGCGTTTCGCGGTATACATCCCAGCCAAGTTTATCGATGCGCCCACCGACTTTTTCAAATGCTTGGTAAACCGGCACGGTGCCGATCGGCACGGGTGAATTGCGTAAAATGGATTCGCGCGTTTCATGAATGTCTTTGCCGGTCGACAGATCCATCACGGTATCCGCGCCCCAGCGCGTTGCGACCAGCAGTTTTTCCACCTCCTCCTCGATTGAGGAACGAATGGCGGAATTGCCGATATTCGCATTCACCTTGACCAAAAAATTCCGGCCGATGACCATCGGTTCACATTCTGTATGATTAATATTCACGGGAATAATTGCGCGCCCTTCGGCGACTTCGCGGCGCACGAATTCCGCAGTGATACGGGATACATCAGCCGCATCGCGACGCTGATTTTCCCGAATGGTGATAAATTCCATTTCCGGCGTGATGATGCCACGGCGCGCATAATGCAATTGCGAAACCGTTTTACCTGCGCTCGCGCGCAATGCGCCGCCCGCTGTTATCTCAACATCGCCGCGCGCCAGAATCCATTGACGGCGCAACTTCGGCAATCCTTGATACACATCGATTTGCAAATCCGGATCCGCGTAAGGCCCCGCCGTGTCATACAGCACAACAGGTTCACGCGCCGCGCCGTTTTGCTGGCGCGCCAAAGAAACTTCACGCATCGGTACGCGCACGGACGGATCATTCGCGCTTTCCACATAAACGCGGCGGGAATTCGGCAAGGGCTGGCGATAAACGCTCAGATCAACAGTGCGGGCGGTTTTTTTGTCGGCAGTTTTGGTCATGGCTTCCTCGGTTTACGTATCACAGGGAAGACAAGTCAGGCGCGATGCGGCAATGCCGCCGTCACACTCCCTCCGCTGGTACTAACCAGATCAGGTCTTGGGGTTAGGCGCCATGGCACCCTCTCAGCAATTGCACCCCCGGTGATGCCCTTAAATAGGCCGTTTCAGGCGTAATGTCCAGCGGCTTGCATCGCCAGAATACCGCCTTTTAATGCGCGCGCACGGTATCCGTGTTTTTGTAATTCCTCTGCCGCCTGGGCGCTGCGCTGACCGGAATGACAATAAACTATGACTTCTTGATTGATTGGAATTTCATGCAATCTTTGCGACAAAAGCGGCAAAGGAATTAAATACGCCCCGGAAATTTTATTAACCGCAAATTCATCCGGACTCCGGACGTCCAATAAAAAAGGCGCGCTGCTGGCTTGTATTTTATCCTGCAATTCATTCGCGGTAATTTCCATTATCGCGCAAGCCTGAACAGGCATCATCAAATTTGTAATTGCCGGTTGGTTTCCGCATATAGCACAATCCTGATTTCGCGTTACTTTAATTTCCTTGAATTGTCCGGTCAGGCTGTTAACGCGCAAAATCCGATCGGCCAGAAGTTCGCCGATTTGCAAAATAATTTTCAGAATTTCTGTGGCTTGCAAAGTACCGATCATGCCAGGCACCGTGCCCATCACCCCGATTTCCGCACAAGACAGCGCAACGCCGGGTGGAGGTGGCGACGGATACAAACAACGATAACAAGCAGTTTGGAGCGGCAAGACAGCGCCCACCTGCCCCGAAAAGCGCTCAACATTTCCCCAGACCAGCGGTTTGCGCGCCAATATCGCCGCATCATTGATTAAATAATGCGCGGCAAAATTATCCGTGCCATCTAAAATAACATCGTAATCGTTAAAAATATCCAATACGTTATCGAATGATATTGCATTGTGATAACTTTTAATTTCTACATTTGAATTCGACGCTCGCAAACGTTGCGCGGCAATATCGACTTTATATTTCCCAACGTCATCAGTAGAATAAATCACTTGGCGCTGTAAATTGCTAAGCGATACTTGATCCGCATCGGCAAGGCCAATCGTGCCCACACCCGCCGCCGCCAAATACAATGCTGCGGGCGATCCCAGACCGCCAACGCCAACAATTAAAACTTTCGCCGCCTTTAATCGTTGCTGTCCCTCCGCGCCAATATCCGGCAAAATCATCTGGCGCGAATAACGATTTTTTTCCTCTGCGGATAAGGAAATATCAGACGGCATGTTTTAGCCCGCCTGAAAGTAAGTCCTGAATTGTCGAAAAGATTAATTGATGCTTGAATTTCGAATTCAATAGGGCCTCTGCGCGCAATTCATCCAAACTGCGGTCGAAATGCTGTTCCAATCCCGCTTGCCCGCCCAGAATTTCCGCCATGGCTTCTAATGTCATCAGTGCGCAACCTGTATTGAAATGATCCCCTAAAATTGTTGTGCGCACAGACTGATGCGGATCAACGTTTCTTCCGACATGCGGCGCAATTGGAGACATAACACGCTTGAATTGCGCCGCCGGCCAGCGCCGCGCGGCAAATTGAATCAAAATATCCCGGCAAGCAGCAGGATCATTTGGAAATAAATTTTGAGCCGCGCGCATATGTTGATAAACCTCAAGCGGAGACTCCCGGCGCACTAATAAATGCTCTTCCATAAAATCCGATTGGCGATAGGTAAAACCCAAATCATCCTCATCCGTTTGCCCGGCACGGGTTGTATCGGCTTTGCGCAGCTCAGCCGTCGGCGTTTCTAAATTAGTATAATGCAATGACGGCGCTGGCGCTGCGCCAATTAATCCGCGCTTTTCAAAATAAAGCAGCGATTCCGTAATAATGTTTTTGGGAATGCCGCCAATCGGATTTGCGCCACCTAAATGCATGTCGCCGCCCGCAGTCGTATAACCCAACGCCGCTTCGGACTCATTCGATGTGGTCAGCGCTATTTTCCCCTCGCGCGCGGAAATGGCCCATGGTAGCGGCAAACGGACCCGCGCCTGCATATTTTGCAGCAACAAATCATCGCGCGGATTCGCCCAATCAGGTGGCATAAATCCGAGGCCGTTAAATGCCGCCAGCGTCGTATCCCAAATTCCCTGCACGTCCGCGGCATGAAATTTACCGCCGATACCAGGCGTTTTCGCGTCGCCTTCAATCAAAAATCGCGCGGCGTGGCGCGTGCGATCCGAACTGTTTTCCGTTGACATATAAATGCAGGTCAATAGATGTTGTTTAATCGCGCATACGGCGGCAGCCTCGCCCTGTTCCGACAAAATTTTCAAAATATCATTTTCATAATTTAAATCTTTAAAGCGTTCAAAAAATCCACGAATCCCATTTTCTGCGACATCTAAATCCACCATGGTGGTCACAGCCAGCGCGCCATAGGCGGAATCCTTGCCGCCCGACAATGAAATCACATACCCCTGACAGGCAAAGGTTTGTTTGCGTATATAATCGCGCAACCACAATGCGACAGAACGCAAATATTCTTCATAGCGCAATTCGTCGGTAGAAATTATCCCCTCTTCATACGCCGCATCAAATAATGATTTCCCGCCAACTTTCGTCGCAGGTAGATTATCCGAAAATTCATGCGGCACTGTCTCACCGTCCGGCACACGCGCTGCCGACGGCACATCAACCGTAACGCTACTGTAAGAAATATCACCAAACGAATAACGTTGATTATGGTGAATAACTTTGCCGTTCTGGGCAAAAATCTGACCGCCTTCCGCTGCATAAAGGCCCGAAGCAGATCCCAGGCAATTTGTAAAAACATAAAGCCCGCAATATTCCGAACCCGTTTCACACAGACCTTTAATACGCAATAATTCCTTATTATTTGCGGGTTCAGGCTTGCTAGAGCTGGGATTCAAAATCACGCTCAAATCATATTTTTGCGACAATCCAATAATAAATCGCGCTTCCTGTTGTTCGCGCGCGTTAACATTCGCGCTATCGAACAAACCCGGCCAAGCGTCCGCGCAAATTTCCTGCACTAATGTCACGCATCGGCCATCCTCTGATAAAACCGTTACTGGTTTTCCAAACGGCGCACGCGAACCATCAGGCAATATAATCTCACGCACTCCCTGCGACGGTGGCCAACCGATAAAATGTCGCCGTTCATATTCCGCCGGGCCATTTGCCAATAACGACTTAGCCGTAATGGCAACGACGCGGCCCCGTGTGATCAGCCATTGCGTGTTATAAGGCAAATTTTCAATATTATATTCTGGATCATCAGCATGGCGCGTTTTATCCGCATAATGCCACGGCGCGCCAAACGAAATCACCAAATTTGGATTTTTTTCAAAGGCATGGTTTTTGATTTTCTGAATCGCCAGCCAAACCAGATCATTATTTTTATTCCACTGATGGTAATCATCAGCGGCATAACCGGTCAATGTCAATTCTTCCAGTGATAAAATATCGGCTTGATCCGCCACCGCGCGATCAATCGCAGCGCAAATATTTTTTACATTCACAGCGAAATCATAAACCGTCTGATTCAGACTGGCTGAAGCAATACGCAAGCGAACAAGAGACGGATTTGCCATAACCATTAAATAGCCAGCTTTGGCGCACAATGCCAGTGCTTATCAAACCATAAAAGTGTCCGTTATGCCGCGTAGGCTGATTTGGCCCGTATAATTCCCAAATAAAATCCGGCCGGGCTGAGCGCAAAAATCTTGGCTGATTTTTTCATGCGCAATCGCCAGTTCCGGCGAATAGACTGGAATTGCCTGGGGCCAGCGATGTGTGACGATTTCAAGCGGCGGCTCGGACAAATTGAAAACTGCGGCGAATTCTGCCGTAATTAATTGCCGCAATTCCTGATCAGTCAAATTCAGAATTTCCGGATCGCGCGTGCCGCCCAGCATAACCGTATAGGAAGCAACGCGCGATTCATCCCGCACGCGATGCGCGAAACTTGAAGAATTAAATAAAATTCCCATCATCCGGCGCGGCTCGTTCGCGACACATAGAATGCCCATACCCTTTGGCGGCCGATGCGATTGACGATCTAGAAAAACCGTCACTGAGATCATCGGCGCATAGCGAATGCCATGCAGCGCAGCCGAGGATGTTTTAAAATCATTTTGCAGCAGCGATCCGGTGGCCCCGGCAGGCGTTGCAATAATCATATTGGGCGAATCCGGAAGATCGGAAATTTTTTCACTTAACCAAATCTGACCGTTTGATGACGATTGAATAAAATTGAATAACTTTTCCGTCAACGCCGCCATTCCCACGCGCGGGGCCATCACGCGCGCTTTATGTTTTCCGCGCGGCTGCATGAATGCATGAGGTAACAACGACCGCCCCGATGCCGGTAGCAAGCCTGGAAAAACCAATTGCGGCGAAAGTTCGTCCGGCTGGGCCGCATAAATCCCCTGCATCATAGGATAAATTAAACGGTCCAATGCCGCTTGTCCTAAATGATGTAATGCCCAATCTTGTAGGTTATTATACTTCGGCTTCGCGGGGATAAAAGCCGCCCGCGCTGCGGCTGTAATAATTTCATTAAGCCGTAAAGGGAAAGTTGAAAACTTGCCATCATGCAAAATATATTTCTTATTCGCGCGCGCCGTGACAGTTTCGATTTCTAGTTCGGCAAATAGCTGATCCATTGCCAGGGAGGAACGGACGCTATGCGCCGCTGCTTCGGCAATACCGTATTCGGTTTGGGCGGTGTCGATCAGGCCGCCTGCCCGCGCTGCGGCGTCATATAATTTTATCCGCCAGCCACGTTGCAGCAACCGGTACGCCGCCAGCAATCCGGAAAACCCCGCGCCGATAATAACGCACTCCTTGTAATCTTCATTCAAACAGCCAAGCATTAGGCGGTTTTGCTAAATATGGGTTTATCCATTTGCTGTCGTTGCAGCCGCGCATCAAAAGCCATACAAATATTCCGCAAAAATGGCCGCCCTTTTTCCGTCACTTTTAAATGCCCGGATGAAAACTGCACCAATCCATCGTTAACAAAGCCCACCATCAATTTCGGAATTTGCGTTAAGCTATCGGTCCACGTTTCCTGATCAGACCATCGCGTTTCGAATTGCGTCATTAAATTTAAAATATGCTGGCGCAGAACTAAATCTTCCGCCGTCAAAACATGGCCGCGCATGATCGGCAACTCACCAGCATCAACGCGCGCGGTATAATTTTTAATATCTTTTTCATTTTGCATAAATGCCGTCCAAGCGTCGCCAATCGCCGAAACACCCAGGCCGATCATCGGCGAAACATGATGCGGCGTATAACCCATAAAATTGCGGAATAAAGTTTTCTTGTCCATCGCGACTGCCAGCTCATCATGCGGCAGAGCGAAATGATCCATGCCGATTTCAATATAACCCGCCGCCAGAAACATTTCCCGTCCGGCTTCATAAAGCGCGCGTTTAGCCGACCCCGCGGGCACATCCGCATCCGTGAATTTACGCTGGCCGGTCTGACCGACCCAAGGCACATGCGCATAAGAATAAAACGCAATGCGATCAGGCTTTTGCACAATCACCTTTTCGATCGTTTGCGTGATGCCCGCAATCGTCTGATGCGGCAGGCCGTAAACCAAATCAAAATTCACACCGCTGTAACCAACCATACGCGCGGATTCCGTCAGCCGCCCAACCATTTCAACCGATTGCACACGGTTGATCATATCTTGCACGACGGGGTTATAATCCTGCACACCCAAACTGATACGGCGGAATCCCAAATCATATAAAACTTGTAATTGTTCATCCGTCGTCACGCGCGGATCGGTTTCAAAGGACAATTCCGCATCCGGTGTGAAATCCATATCGGCAAAAATACCTGACAATAAATCCCGCAATTCATCCGGCGACATAAACGTTGGCGTGCCGCCGCCCAAATGCACCTCGGCAACCGGAATTTTTTGCATGCCAAGTTTTTCCAGATAAATCTTCCATTCGCGTTGCAGCGTTTCAATATATGGCCGCGCGCGGCCGTGATTTTTAGTCACAATCTTATTGCAGGCACAAAAAGTGCATAGCGATTCACAAAACGGCAAATGCATATAAATCGCCGCCCCACGATTTTTCTGAATGCTGCTTTCTAATTCCGCGCGCAGCGCCGCAATCCATTCACTTTCCGTCGGCGCGGTTTCCCAATAAGGCACGGTGGGATAACTGGTGTAACGCGGCCCGGCAACATCATATTTTTCGAATAGGTTCTTCATGCCGCCGCCGAATGCGCGCCGAAAAATTCACGCGACATTTGCACAAAGGCCTTGACGTTTTCTTCACGCGCCTGCGGCGTGACTCCGTGGCCGAGGCCGCAAACCCAGCCTTGCCGCAATTCCGTAGGCACAGTGGCCATCGCCGTAAAAAACTCTGCCGCGCGCGCGCGGAATTCATCATGCGGCAGCGTCAGATAATCTGGATGAAAATTGCCCTGCAACGCCCATCGCGCTCCGTATTTTTGCATCGCATTTGGTAAATTTTGATAATGATCAACGCCAAGGCACGTAATCGGCAAATCGCGCAACAAATCCCAATATTCGCGCGTCATATGCTTGCCGTAATAAATAATCGGCATATCGGGATAAGCCGCGTTAAAGTCACGCAGTACTCGCGCCAGATGCGGCAAATAAATTTTTGCGAATAAATCCGGCGCGATATCGCCGCCGCATGAATCGAACATCGCCATCGCGTCCGGGCGCGCGGCGGCCTGTGTTTTCATGTTTTGCAGCAGCACGGGATGCAACCGCTCCATAAAACCTTTGAACCGCCCGTCCAACAGGCCCGCATGGGCGGAGGAACAATCGCCCTTATGCGAACCTTCAACCGCAAAGAAATACAGCGTCAAAGGCGCCCCGACAAAACCGATCAAGCCTTTTTCAGGTGACAGCATCGCACGGGTTTGGCGCAATCCGTCCGCCTGAAACTCAAAAAAATCGGGGGGGATGTTTGGATTATAATTTTCCAGATCCGCCACTTCACGCAAATGGCTGGCCAGTTTCGGCCCCGGCGCAAAATCCAATCCAATCCCCATGGCTTCAAGCGGAAACAGAATATCCGAAAACAAAATTGCGGCGTCAAAATCGAAATCGCGCATCGGCCCCATGGCGACTTCGGCAGCCAATGCAGGCGTTTTACAGACTTCCAAAAACGAATGCTTTGCGCGGATGGACTGATAATGCGCGTGATAACGCCCCGCCTGGCGCATCATCCAGACCGGCGGCGTGCTGGTATTTTCATGTTTCAATGCAGCGACAAATTTATTCACCATAAAACTCCCTGAGCCATTCACGCGCATAACGCGCGGCGTAAGTGATGATCATTCTCGCGCCCGCGCGGCGCAGCGCGTGCCAATTCTCAATATGCGCAGCACGCGCATCAAGCAGGCCCTGCGCCGCCGCGGCTTCCACCATCGCATGCTCGCCGCTAACGTAATAAGCCGCGAACGGCAGTGGAATTTCCGTGGTCAGCCGCGCCAACACATCCAAATAATGCACCGCCGGTTTGACCATCAAAATATCCGCGCCCTCTTCCGCGTCGCGCAGCGAACAAATTAACGCATCATCCGTGCGGCGAAAATCCATTTGATAAGTTTTGCGGTCTTGCAATTTCAATTTTTTATCCGGTGCGGAATCCTGCGCGATGCGGAACGGCCCATAAAACGCGCTAGCGAATTTTGCCGAATAGCTCATGATCGCCGTGCAGTCCAAATCCGCGTGATCCAACGCCGTGCGGATCGCCGCAACACGGCCGTCCATCATATCAGACGGCGCCACGCAATCCGCGCCCGCCGCAGCACAATCAACTGCCATCTCAGCCAATGCGGCAGCACTTTCGGGATTTACGACATGATCCATCGCGTCATTCAAAATTCCGCAATGGCCATGTGCCGTCGAAGCGCATAAACATACATCCGCCACCAGCCAGATATCTTCGCCGAATTGTTTTTTCAGTGCGGCGATTTGCGATGCCAGAAATGAATGATCAAATTCACGCGTCGACTTCGCCGCAGGGGATGCAAAGAGCAAAAATTTAGTCGCGCCGTTTTTCAGATCAAATTCCACCTGACGCAATAAACTATCGGGCGTGTCGCGATGCGTGCCTGGAATACCGGGAACCTCGGCGCGCGCGGGCAAATTCTCCGCAACAAAGAGGGGCTGAATCATTTGACGATGCGATACGTGTATTTCCGCCACCAAATCGCGCATATGTCGGCTGGCGCGCTGGCGGCGCTGTTTGAGCGGCTGGAGGAGCAGATTTTGCACAACCTTAATTAATCAAAAAGCGGCAAAACAACAAGGTTTTTTACGCCTTGCGCACGTAAATAATCGGCCGTTTTACCCGGCCCGCAAACATGCAAAGCGTTTGGGTGCGCGTAAGAATGCAGTGCCGCGAATTGCTGCGCGCTCGACCATTCAATCACATCCGCCGCTGCGAGTTCGGCGAGACATTCGGCAGGCGGCATGGGAATTAATTTATATGTCGCGCAAACCTTGGCATCTCCCCAACCTTCCTGGGCATCGACATGCGTAAAGATTTCCCATTCGCTCAGCGGCGGCAATTGCAACGCCGGATCGGCGATCAGGTTTCGGATAAAATCAAAGCCGAATCCATCCGCGCAGCCCTCCACCCACAGACCCCGCGCGGCGAGGTTTTCCCAACTGGTCATGCCTGAAACCCATAGCCGAGTTTGTAAATTAAAATCATCCGGTAGCGCACGGGAATTGGCGGCAAAAGCAGCGGCAGCATCGCCGGGCAACGCCGATAATTTTTCCATCTGAAAAATCTTGCGCTGCCAGTCGCGCCCGCGCCAGATTTTTTTGCCTGTATAATCTGGCGCATTCGGGACACACGTTTCGCCTACTGCCCTGCCCGCTTCATTCGCGCCGCGCACGATCGTCACACCAGACTCCATATTCGGCAGATCGACGACCGCCACGCCGAAACGCTGATGACAACCGCCGCCGTGGGCGCGCAGGATATCTAATTCATGTTCAATTTGCGCGGCGCTCGGCGCGTGGTTCAAAACCGATAAAATTTCTAATGTTTGCGCATCACCCGCGCGTGCTTCAATCGCAATCGCCCCTTGCCCCGGCGCGCCCGGGCAGCGCGTGAGCGGCAAGACCATCCATTTTAAATCACGCAGCAGATCGAACAAAATTTTCCGGCCTTCATCATCGGCATACAAACGCGACAAACCCGCGAAGGCCAAAATGATCCCGTCCAGCGCGCGGTCGCCATCCTCACGCAACCGGCGCAAACGCGTGTCAATATTTCCGCGCAGCGGCGCCATTTTGATTTGCGGTGTCCCCTTCAATTGCGGCAAAGCAGAACGTAAAAATTCCGGCACCAGTTCATTCCGGCGCGGCGCGGAGGTACCGATTTTTATCGCGCGGCCCGTGCGCAAAATATCTATAATGTCCGGGCGAAACAACGCCACATCATAAGACGGTGCGCGGCGCGGAATCGCGGCGGTTATTAATCCTGCCGGACGCTGCGTGCCTAAATCTTTCATCGAATGAACGGCGAAATCAATTTCACCCGATAATAATTTCTCATCAATGTCACGCGTAAAAATACCAACCGTATCCATTTGCCAGAGCGGCGCGGCTTGGTCGCGGTCGCCATGCGTGATGATGCCGACGAATTCAATTTCCAATCCCGGATGCGCGGCACACAACGTTTCCGCCACTTGACGCGATTGCGCCATGGCGAGCAAGGATTTGCGCGTCCCCAATCGTAATTTCATGCTCTTGATTTACGCGGCTTCCAGCAAAGCCGCAAGCGCATCCGATTCCATCGGCGCGGCGCGCAGCAGGTCGTTGCACGCTTTATTCCGCAAAACGCGTGCCAGCGCCTCAACCAGGTGATCAATTTCCTCATCGCTATGCAGCGGCGAAGGCGTCAGGCGCAAACACTCCTCGCCCCACGGAACGGTGGGATAATTAATCGGCTGAGCGTAAATACCATATACATGCAGCAAAGCGTCGCTGATATTACGGCATAAAATCGGATCGCCGATGACGACGGGTACAATGTGCGACGGCGTATGGCGATATTTAATTCCCGCCCCGGCGAGTTTTTGCTTGAGCGCCCCCGCGCGTTCCTGATGCCGCGCGCGCATGTCGGGCGAGGCGCGCACAATCTGAATGGATTTGAGCGTCGCCGCGCAAATCGCAGGCGGCAGGGACGTCGTAAAAATAAACCCACGGCCATAAGACCGGATGCAATCCACAATCCGCGCGTCCGCCGCGATATAACCGCCGATCACGCCGAATGCCTTGGCCAGCGTGCCGTTAATGATGGTGATGCGATCCATCAAACCGTCACGCTCCGCCACGCCACCGCCGCGCGCGCCGTACAGACCAACGCCGTGCACTTCGTCCAAATAAGTCATCGCGTTATAACGGTCCGCTAAATCGCAAATCTCGCGGATTGGCGCAAAATCACCGTCCATGGAATAAACGGATTCAAATACGATAATTTTCGGGCGGCATGCATCGATTCCGCGCAAAATTTCTTCAACATGCGCGGCGTCGTTATGGCGGAAAATATGTTTTTCCACGCGCGCGTCCTGAATGCCGTGGATCATCGAGGCGTGATTTTTCTCATCTGACAAAATCACCAAATCCGGAAAAATTTTTCCCAGCGTCGCGAGTGTCGTCTGGTTCGCGACATAAGCCGATGTGAACAGCAACGCGGATTCTTTGCCATGCAAATCCGCGATCTCTTCTTCCAATAACAAATGATAATTCGTCGTGCCGGAAATGTTTCGCGTCCCGCCGGAACCCACGCCCACCTGCCCTGCCGTCTCCGCCAGCGCGCGCACCACGTCAGGATGATTGCTCATGCCCAGGTAATCGTTGCTGCACCAAACGGTGATTTCGGATTGCGAATATTTGCACGGGCGGTACGTCGCGCGCGGATACTTTCCTTGAACACGCGACATGTTTTTGAATTTGCGGTAATTGCCCTTTTCCTGGAGCTCCTCAATTTTCGCCGCAAAGACGTTATTGTAATCCATTTGCACTCCCGCACGGACAAGCATCACAATGGGCCGGGCAAATCCGGCGGCCCTGTGGCGGAATGTACGGCGGCGAAGGATTCGCCGCAACCTGTAAAACCAGACTGCGCAGTTCCTGTATAAAGGCCGGGTGCGTGGAAACCGTGGGAACGCGGCCGTAAAACGGAATACCCTGATCTGCGGCGATATGGCCGTATTCTTTATCCAGTTCCACCAAGGTTTCCAGGTGTTCGGAAACGAATGCGAGCGGAATAATGACCAAAGGCACTTTTTCCTCCGCCGCGCGGTGGATTTCGTCGATGGTATAGGGCTCCACCCATTTTAGCGGTCCCACGCGGCTTTGGTATGTGACTAACCAATCCAGCCCCGGTTCATTCAGTGCGGCGGCGATGGCGGCGGCGCTGCGCTGCACCTGAATGCAATAAGGATCGCCGTGATCGCGCACGATTTTTTCCGGCAGGCCATGCGCGGAAAACAGGATGCGCGGCGTGCCGTGTTTTTTCGCTTCAGCCAAAACGGGCCAAGCCAGATCCGCTTGCGCCCGCACGTAACCGGGCGCGTCAGGGAAACAGCAAATGGTTTGCGTGGGGATGTTCAGCCCGTGCGCCGCGGCGGCCTGTTCCCATACGCGGACGAATGATGAAGTCGTGGTCGTTGAGAACTGCGGATAGAGTGGCAGTAAAATTACACGTTCGGCGCCCCACCCTTTTACTTGACGCACGGTTTCGTCCGCCATGGGGTGCCAGTAACGCTGGGCGGTGAAGATTTTATATTCGCCGCCCAATGCGGTCTGTAATGCCTCCGTCTGCGCCAAAGTGTTTTTCTGTATCGGCGAGCCGCCGCCCATTATATCGTATTGCGGCGCGACTTTCGGCGCGCGGGTGGTGGAAATCAGCCAGGCGAGCGGCGTGCGCAACCATCCGGGCAAATCAATAATCGCGGGATCATTGAATAGGTTATACAAAAACGGCTGAATGGCCTCGCGCTTGTCGGGGCCGCCCAGGTTGTAAATGACGACTGCGGTTTTCACGCCTTAGGGTTTAAACTTCCCCGTGATTTCCGCAATCCGTTTGCCAAACAATTTCGCCGTTTCGATGTCGCCGGATGGCGGTGAAACTTCAGGCGATTCATTATTCGCCTGTGTCATCAGGCCGGAAAAGCTGCCGACGCGGTTGATGTCGGTGGATTTCGCGACGTCCGTACCTGTGGGATCCGGACCGCGTTCGGTTTGACCGGTCCAAATCATGCCGTGCTGCATCGAGAATACCATCATATATGTGAGGGTCGAAAGTTTATCGCCGCTGGCGGAATGCGAATTGGTGAAACCCGCCGCGATTTTGTCTTGCCATTCGGACGCGAACCAGCGTTTGGATGAGGTATCGGCGAATTTTTTGAACTGCCAGGACACCGTGCCCATATAGGTGGGCGAGCCGAAAATGATCGCGCGCGCAGCGTCCAGTTTGGACCATTCGGCATCGGTGATGTTGCCTTCGGCGTCGATGGCGATCAGGTCGGCTTTCGCGCCTTCGGCGACGGCCTGCGCGACTTTGGCGGTGTGGCCGTAGCCGCTGTGATAAACAACTGCGATGTTTGACATGGTGTTCTCCCGTTTGGTGTCAGAGAGATAGGAAGGATTTGACCCGAGTCAAGCGCCGCACAATTCGAGGAACCGCCGGTGCATCGGCGACGGCGTGTCGGGCGACAGTTCGGGGTGGAAGGTTGTCGCCATCGTATGGCCATATTCCACCCAGACGGGATGACCGCCATGTTCCGCCAGGATATTCACGCCCGCGCCGACAGTTTCGATCACGGGCGCGCGGATGAAGGCGACGTCATAGCCGTTGACCTGAGCATGAAAACTGTCGAGCTGGCTGCCGTAGGCGTTGCGCTGGACGCGGATCGGTAAAGCGCCGAAGGAGAATTGGGCGGGGTTAGTGACTTCATCGGCCAGCAGGATAGCACCCGCGCAGATGCCCCAGGCAGGGCGGGATTTGACGAAGGCGCCAATGGGCTCGCGCAGGTGGTAGTAATCCATGATCCGCAGCATGGCGGAACTTTCCCCGCCGGGGAGGATCAGGCCGTCGAGGGCCGCCAAGTCTTCGGCATGGCGCACCTCCACGGGCTCGGCGCCCCCCATTTCATTGAGAGCGGCGATGTGGGGGTAATGCGGGGTGACGGCGCCTTGCAGCGCGAGAACTCCGATGCGATACATGAGGTGATAGATGGCCATCCCCCGCCGCCCGTCAAGAGCCCGAACATAGCCAACCCCGAAAATGCGGAACAATCCCATGCACCCGCCGTCTCGGGTTTTTATGTTACGAATTTAATCGTATCTTGGTAAGATTATTATACAACTCTCTCTCATCGTTTTGCTAAGCAATGCCTTAAGATAAATTCCCTTCTCCCTGTAGGAAGAAGGTGGCGCAAAGCGCCGGATGAGGGGAGGATGAAAAGGAGGAAAGATCAGTTTTTATCCTGACACCTCCCCTCACCCGATTTGCTAAGTTCGTTCGCTGCGCCCCTCACTAAGCAAATCTGCCCTCTCCCTACCGGGAGAGGGGAAGCTTTAAAGGGCAAAGTATGAAAGTAATAACCATTTTGACAAATAATCCATGGATATGATAAGGTTACACATAACTTTTAAGGAGAAACTTTATGTCTGAAGATCAACGCCCCTCCTTGTGGGAGCTTTTTAATGTATCCAACACAATCAGTTTACGGGTTCCCGAAGAGGAGCTTATTAACGCAGTCCGTTCAGGACATTATAATGTTAATGCGTTTCTTGATAAATTGAATGGTCCGGTGCTTTCCTTTGCGGCACGCATTCCTGGTTTGATTAGTTTGAATGCTGTAGAAGAGCTCCTCCGTGCCGGCGCCGAAACCTGCCCAGAAGCAAGTCCCTATAAAGGTGGGTGGTCAGCTCTGTTTGAGGCAGCAAATTATGGCAACCTCGCGTACTTAGAGCTTTTCCTAAAGTATCATGCCGACGCCAAGGAGGTGGGACACAACAACTATACAGCGCTCCACGTAGTAGCGGAAAGAACCAAAGGGAATCCGGAAGACAGAGCAAAGATGGTTGATCTGCTGGCGGCGGCAGGCGCCGATATCAACGCAAAAACGGCAGACAACGAAACCCCGGTATCACTAGCCGTTAAAGCTGGGAATGTTCCAGTCGTGCTGCGTTTATTTGCTCACGGCGCGAGCCCCTATCAAACTATGGCCGTAGCGGAAGAGACAGCGAATGGGCAAAAGGAATACAAGCAAAAAGGATTATTGGATCTGGCAACAACGGAAGGCATGAAAGACGCCATCCGGCAGGTTCAAGCGGAGCGGAATAAAGAATTCCTCACTCCTTCAAATACACAAAAGGACGTGACGGACCTGAAACAAATGGTATCGGATCTGACGGATGAGATTGAGGGTCTGAAGGAGGAAGTTGCAAATTTGAAGGATCAAGTTGCAGATTTGAACGGAGCCAATGGGCGTCTGCAAGGCTGGCGGATAGATCTGGAAAATACGTTAATGGAGCAAGATATTAAAGTGCCGCCCAGACCCTTTGTCCTGGGTGAATCGGCGTTGAATGGCGCGTCTTATTTGGCAGGAGATGATAATGAGCCGCCAACAGAACCAAGATCCCGTCATGCGACAAATTTTGTAAGAACCGGCCTAGCCGCAGGTGTTGCTCCCGCAGAGCCAGGGGAGAAGATCGGCGCTAAACCATGGCGCGGCGGTTTCCGCCCGGGCGGCGCGGCGCTGTAATCACCACCCGCGTTTCGCGAGGCGTTGGTCGGCGTCTATCGTTGCGATTTCAATCCCGCGCATGGCCGCCGGCAGGTTTGTTGATGCCGCCAAAAGATCCGCCGGAGTTTTGTAATGGGCGGTGGCTTTGACGATGGCGCGCGCGAATTTCGCGGGATCTTCAGATTTGAAAATGCCGGAGCCGACAAAGACGGCTTCAGCGCCCAATTGCATCACCAGCGCCGCATCGGCTGGCGTCGCCACGCCGCCCGCGGAGAAATTCGGCACGGGCAAGCGGCCCAGGCGGCGGACTTCGTGCAGCAGTTCATAAGGTGCGCCGAGGTTTTTGGCTTCGGTCATCAATTCGGCTTCGTCGAGCGACAGCACGCGGCGGATATCCTGGTTGATCTGGCGCATGTGGCGCACGGCTTCAACGACGTTGCCCGTACCCGCCTCGCCTTTGGTGCGGATCATGGCCGCGCCTTCGCCGATCCGGCGGAGGGCCTCGCCCAGGTTGGTCGCGCCGCAGACGAAGGGAACTTTGAAGGCATGCTTGTCGATGTGGAAATTATCGTCGGCGGGAGTCAGGACTTCGCTTTCGTCGATATAATCGACGTTCAAAGCTTCGAGAATTTGCGCTTCGGCGAAATGGCCGATGCGGCATTTCGCCATGACGGGGATATTGACGGCTTTTTGTACGGCCTGGATTAGTTCCGGCGGCGACATGCGCGCCACGCCGCCGTCGCGGCGGATGTCGGACGGCACGCGCTCTAATGCCATCACGGCAACCGCCCCGGCATCCTCGGCAATCTTAGCCTGATCGGCGGTGACGACGTCCATGATGACGCCGCCCTTAAGCATTTCAGCAAGGCCGGTTTTAAGGTTGCGCGGAGAAGTGGCGGTGGGTTTTGCGTTCATGATTATATCTAGTCTATTTTGTTCGCAGAACAAAAACAAAGGCTGGTGGGTGGGGTAGGATTCGAACCTACGTACGCTCACGCGGGCGGATTTACAATCCGCTGCCATTAACCACTCGACCACCCACCCAGGATGATAAGGAACGCTTAAAAAGCTTTTTTATCCGCCGGTGTCAAGCTTTTCGTGTTATCCGGCGCTACATTTCCGGGATCCAGCGGGCTTGCGCCTGTGGTCGGATCATAGGGGCAATAGGCGTTGAAAAGCATGGATACAACCGTCCGCAAAGCGTCGCAACCTTGGCCGTTATGGCGGGCAATCAGTTCGTTCGGCCCCAACCAGGTCACGGCATAATTAAACCGGGCAAATTTTTCATTCGCCAGGCGCTGGTAATCAACCCCTGCCCGCTCCGGCGTGGTTATCAAGGTCATGTGAATTTTGCGGCCATCCCAACTATCGGGATCATTGATATTAAAGACGTCAATTTTATCCGCGCGCCAGCCCAGGATACTGAGCGATACGGCGTTCAACGCGCCCAAAACATCCGCTTTATACCGGACATAGGTAAAGACCGGCTTTTCGTGATGGTTTTGCAAGCGTTCTAAATAAATGAGGGTATGAATCTTGTCGGCGATAAAATGTGAAACGTCATAACCGGCATTGGCGGTGTGCGGCACTTCGCGATAAACCAGTTTCAGGAAGTTGAATTTTTTCTCCTGCGGCAGCGCTTCCCATTGATGCACCAGCATTTGGTTGTCATCCAGATTGGGTTGATTATACGAGATCCATAATTCCTGATAGGGTTTGTGCGGAAACAAATAGTTATGCACCGCAGGCACGCACAGAGCAGCGGCGAAGGATAAAACAATCACCGTAATGCCGGCCATCGCGGTTTTGGCGATCGGCGCCTGTTCTGGCCAGCGCCAGTGTGCGGATGAGAAAAATTTGCGCGGATGATCCAGCAGCATCGCGCCCTCATTCATAATAAATGCGGTAAATGACGGAATGGTAAAGAGCAAAGCCAACAAGGCAACATAACCATAAGGCGGCGCCATGTAATAGACCAATCCTATGGCAACCGCATAACCGATATAAACCATCGCCATCATGCCCGCGATAAAAAGATGCTCCCCTCGCCGCCGCAATGCAAAAAGCAAAGCGGTCAGGCCCATAAGCGTGCACAAAATACTACTGAGATGACGGAAATCAAAATCATAATTGAATAATATATTGCTGGTGATGCGCGCCGCGAGGGAACGCGTCACAAATCCCGGGTCCTGGCGCCAGACCTGCATGAATTCTTTTTGAGCTGCGATGTCGTGCTTGGTGTAATCGCAATAATTATATCGAATGCCGTAATCTTTTTCAGTTTTGGTGAAAACGTATAAATCTTCATCCTCCAGGCCGTATTGGTTGGGATAATGGCCCAGCCCCTGAAACGCCGTGTGCCAGGACATGCGCGTGGAAAGCGCAAAGTGCCCCATGACGCTGGAGGCGCGCATAACCTGCGGCATGATGGTGAGGGCAAAGATCAAAAAGAAAATACCGCAATAACGCCGCAATGACGGCACCGTTAAAAACACGGCGATAAAGGTAAGCGCCACGATCAACGCCGTCGACCGCACCCACAGGGTGAAACCGATCGCGGCGGCGGCCAGGATAATCAGCGGAATGGCGTAAAGGCGTTTGTCGCCCTCCACCAGCGCCCGCCGCGCCCAGATCAAAGATATCACCGCCAATGAAATCAGCCAGCCTTCCCAGAAATATTGAAAGGGAAAGACCGCCTGATAGGCAAACACCGGATGGACGCCGTAAAATAATCCCGCCATCGTCGCGGGAATAATCCCCATGCGCAGAAACGTAAAAAATAATAAAAACAACATCACGCCGTCGCAAACCAATTGCAGGCATTCGGCGCGCAAATAACTATCGGGAATATCGGTCATCAACTTGCGCGCAATCGCCACGATAATGCCGAAACCGGGATCGAGCGCGAGATAAGTGCATTTGCCGTCTTTGGGAGAGTCGTTCAAAATATAATCACTGATCTGAAGGCGGTGCATGTTGACCATCATGCGCGAGATATCAACCACGCCCAATTTCTCGCCTTTTAACCAGTTTTCCGACATATCGTGGAAAGTGTAATAATTCGGATGGATCGTTTGATTAGGCGGGATCTGATATAAAAACAAAAAATCAAACCGCGTCGTGAACCAAGACCCAAAACAAAGCAGCAGCGCGCCCAAAACCAGCCATTGTTTGCCTGTCAGATAAAAATTAAGGCTGGCTTTGGATGGGTTGTCCATTTAACTCTCCGCATTGATGATTGAAATAACGCGCCAATTGCAGCCGCGTTTCGGAACAGCCGTCATGCACATGCGCGCCGATATATTCGCCATTGCCCAGGGCGCGCAGATCCCAGTTCCAATGGTCGAATTTTTTTATCATCAATTCATCGACGCGTTGGGCTGATAATAATGTATTAGGCACCAGTTTAATGCGCAGTTGCTTGCCTTCCCATGTCGCCGGGTCGGCAACGTCAAAAGAACTGATTTCGGCATAACCGACGCCCGCAATGGATTGCGACGCACGCGCCAGCGGTTCGTAGGTGTCGCTGTCCACCTTCCGGTTGAACCAGAATTCGCCGCCCGAGCCGTCCAGATTGGTAAAGCTGGCTTCGCGTAAGTTTTGAATGACATATTGGTAAACCGGATCGTCCGGCCCGCTAATATGATTTTCCGTATGGGATTTCATAAAAGCGATCAGACGCGCATGCACCGCGGGTGGCAGAGCATCAATGCGCTCATGCAGCTTCATAAAGGCTTTTCCCATAATCACCGGCGGCGTATCCCAGCGCACGGTGATAACCGGATTAGGCGTGAAATATTGCTGCACCGGCGGGAAAAATAAGACCACCGCGACAATGGCGGAAAACAACAGGCCGATATTGACCGGCTGGATTTTATCCTTGTCCCATTTGGGCCAATCGCGCCGGATCGCGCGGCGCACCAATTCACACAGCCCCGCCACCGCGACGGCAGAACCGAAAATATTCATCATCTGCGTGGGATAGGAATATTCGCGGTGAATATAATAGACGAATGAATAGGCCGTATTAATCAAAACATACATCATCGCGGCCAGCAGCGCCAAAACCTGCATATCGCCACCGAGCCACAGGCCGAACATCAAACCCGCCCAGGCGGCGAATAAAATATAATGATCCCAGAAGACGAAATTCTGATCGCTGAAGTTGCCAAAGATGCTGGCGAACATGCGCTGGGCGATGGAATGGACGATGTAACCCGGATTATCATGCCATAGCGCCTGGTATTTTTGCTTCATCACCTGGTCTTCCTGGCTGTAATCACAGAAATTATAATTTATATGATCTTCCTGGTGCGAACGTTCGAACAGATATAAATCGTCATCCTCCAGCGCATATTGGTTGGGATAATGCCCCAGCGCCTGAAAGGCCGTATGCCACGACATGCGCGTGGAATAAGCCAGATGGCCGCTGAGCTGCGTCGCGCGCATCACCATACCGCCCGCAAAGAGCACGTAAATCACGGCGGGGTAAATCAGCCAGGGGCGAAGCGTTTTGGAAAAGATCGCCGAGGCGCCGAGCATAATGGGCGCGAAAATAAACCAGCTGCTGCGGATCCAAACGCCCGCGCCCAAAATCAGGCCGAGCAGAATCGCCAGCGTGATAAGCATCGCCTTTGGCCGGTCGTCTTTTTGCAGACGGTAAATCCAGAGCAGCAGCAAAACCGACAGCGTCGCCACCAGCCCGTCCCAGAAATGATACCAGGCCGCGTCGGCGCTAAGCGCGAAAACGCTGTGCGAGGCATAAAGCAGCGCGCCGAAAACCGCCGGGATCCAGCCCCAGCGGTAAAAGGTCAGATAAAAAAAGATCACCAGCAACGCATCCAAAAATAATTGGATGGAAATAATCCGCATTTCCGTATCAGGAATAAAAAACATTATTTTATTCGCGGCCGCGTAAATGCCGCCCAAACCGGGATCCAATGTTTTAAACGCGCAATATTTATCACCGGGCTGGCGGTCGGTTTTATAAACTTCCTTGGAAGAAAAATCCAAATTGCGCATCAGGCGCATTTCATTAACCTCGCCGAATTTATGGCCTTCATCCAGGCTGACGGCGATGTCCTTAAACACCTTTGTCATCGCGTGATGCATCGGCTCAAAATTAAAGATCAGATAAACGCGCGTGCCGGCCCAACCCGCCAGCACAATCACGAGGCCCAGAGCAAAGAAAAATTTCCGCCAAGCTTGGGCATTGGGGTTTGTCGCGTCGAATTGCATCATGCCAGCTATACTTTCTTTACCGGGGCGCGTAAATCCATTGCATGTCGCGCAAATCCGCCCCGCAAAAACAATGGCTTTATGGCTGGCATGCCGTGCTGGCCGCCTGGGCGAACCCGGCGCGGATTTGTCATCGGTTGTTATTGGGCCTGGATAGCGGGCGCGAATTTCAAGAACGCGCGCAAATGCCTGTGGGCAAAACGCGGCCTGCCATTGAATACGCCGAACGCGCGAAGTTTGAAAAGATTTTGGGCAAAGGCGCCGTGTTTCAAAACATCGCGGCGGAGTTTACGGAACTCGAACCCCTCGCCATGCCGGACCTGATCCGCATGGTGAAAATGCGCGAACGCGTGACGTTTATTATGCTCGACCAAGTTACCGATCCGCAAAATGTCGGCGCGATTATGCGCTCCGCCTATGCCCTCGGCGCGGATGCGATGATTTTGCAAGACCGCCACGCGCCGGATGGCGCGGGCGCACTGGCCAAGGCTGCGTCGGGCGCGCTGGAATTATTGCCGATTTGCGAAGTGGTGAACCTGTCGCGCGCGCTGGCCGAATTGGCCGAAGCGGGCTGCGCCGGCCTCGCCCTCGATGAACGCGAAGCGCCTATTCATACCGTTAATATTCCCGCCAAAGTCTGCCTCGTCATGGGCGCTGAAGGCGACGGCCTGCGCCCCTCCGTCCGCGCAGCATCCACCCTCGCCGCATCCCTGCCGACAAGGGCAGATTTCGGGACGTTAAACGTCTCCAACGCCGCCGCGGTGGCGTTATATGAGTGTTTGAAAGTAAAATAATATTTGATTTTCCGGTCCTGCCTCCATAAAGTAAGCCGATAGTGAATTCAAAGGAATATGTTATGAGCAGACAGCATAAAAATACCCAACAGCAGCATCCTCAGGTTAAGAAAACCCCGCCTCCGGCTAAACCACAACCGGTTTCGGTCATCAGCAATGCAGAAGAAATTAAAGACATTCTTAAAGAAAACGCCATTAGCTTGCAAAAAAAGCTGTTGCCATCTCCGGGAAAAACACTTGTGAACGGTCTGATTTTCAGCCTTATTTGCAATTTAACGGCATGGATTTTTACAAACACGCTTGACGCCAATCACATCCACCCCGTCTTAACCGCGCCAAAAGGGGTAAAAGCGTCCGAACGGCAAGGGCATTATATTTTCAGCGGCTCCGGCCTGACGGCTTATGGGGAGATGAGCAACAGCCTTTCAGACGCGATGGCAAATAAATTGGGATCGAGTTTCGAAGGCTATGGTTATTACAAAGCCGGCGGCTCCTATATTAACGCCCTGCAAGTTCAAAGCCCGGAGAACGAATTATCCGTGGGCTTTATGCAATCGGATACCCTACCTTTTATGCGCAGACACGGGGAAAGCAAAACAGCGGATGGCGTAAAAATCCTGATGCAAACCCAAGAATACGAAGCAGTTTTTATGCTTACCAACACAGACCGCTTTAAATCTTTGACGGATTTGCAGAATGCCGCGCTGCTTGCTGAAAAAAAGCCGGGCCTCACGCCTGTGATTGCGACGGCAAGCCATTATACCAGCGGCTCTTATTACACTGCTAAAAATATCGCTGAATGCCTGGGCGGAAAAATAAAGGTGACGGATTACGCCACCCCCAGCATCGCCATGGATACCGTCATGGATGGCAATGCCGATATCTGCCTGTTTGTGGAATATCCCGGACCGATCAAAGATGAAGCGATGGGTTCGCTGAAAAGCTTATTTGATAAAAAGCAAAGCCAGAAAGGCAGCCACCTTTCGCTGCTTAATGTCGGTCTTTCCGATTATAACAGAATAAAAGGGCTGAGTAATTATTATAGCGACGCCGATGTTAATATTCCAAATTTCGGCCGGAGGAATGTTCTGGCAACCCGCATTGTGATTGTCGGGCCGGATCCGGATCACATCCAAGATCCGGCGACGCGGAACAGCGCGGGCTATTTTCAGCAGTTTTTCAAATCCCAAATCACGCCGAATGACGTGAAGCTGAGTTCCAAAGAAAACATCAAAATCGTTCACGATATTCCACAGTGATGATTAATATTGCGTAAAATGCCGTTTTGCAGGGGGTGACAAAGCCCCGGTGGCCGACCTATATATTCTATCATCCCTTTTGCAATGGAGCCTTTTATGACCCAACTCACCCTGCCCGAATTACCTTACGCTAAAGACGCGCTGGCGCCCTATATGTCGGCGGAGACTTTGGAATTTCACCACGACAAACACCACCAGGCCTATGTGACCAAGGGGAATGAGTTGCTGGCGGGCAGCGGGCTGGAAAATGCGAGCCTGGATGAGATTGTCAAACAGTCGTTCGGCAAACCGAATTTGCAAGGGCTGTTCAACAACGCGGCGCAGCATTGGAACCATAACCATTTCTGGAAATGGATGAAACCGAACGGCGGCGGCGCGATCCCCGGTGCGTTGGAGAAAAAAATTGCTGAGGATCTGGGCGGCACGGAAAAATTCGCGGCGGATTTCGCGGCGGCAGGTGTGGGGCAGTTCGGCTCCGGCTGGTGCTGGCTCGCGCAGGATCCGAAGACGGGGAAACTGGAAATCATGAAAACCCCCAACGGCGAAAACCCGCTGGCGCACGGCAAGATCACACTGCTCGGCTGCGATGTGTGGGAGCATTCCTATTACATCGACTACCGCAACCGTCGTCCCGATTATCTGAAAGCGTTTTTGGCAAATATGGTGAATTGGGATTACGTGCTGGAACTGTACCAAAGCGACGCGCACCGCCAGGCGGCGTGATTATTGCGCTAAGGCCATTCCGTTCAGGTAACTATCAATCTGCTGTTTTTGCGCTTTGGCTGGCTGGAAAACACGGTCATTATAATCCTTATCGACAGCCTTCCAATTTTTGACCGCGTCATCCAGGCGCTTGGAATCGACGGGAGAAAGAGCGTTGCCCGCCATACGGCGTAAATCCGGAATTGCCCGCCAGATTTCATTATGCGCATCCTCAAGCCGGCCCAGAGAAGTTTCGGAAGCCTGATCTAAAAGGTTAGAATTACGGCGCCAGAGGTGGGGCGTTTCTTCTTTTAAACAACTTGCAATGCTATCATATTTCAAATTATTCGGATGATCTTCTCCCTGTGCTTTATCATAGCTCAATGTTAATTTAAAATTCCCGACATGGTCCAATCGATCCTTCGATGCTGGGATGGGCATCGCAACGAAACCTGAATAAAAACTGCCTTGCCAATTTCTTAATGTACCCACTGCTTCTCCCGCCTCCGCGAAAGTTATGGTCATGCGCTGCTTGCCGCCATATTGATCAAGCAGTTTTTGATGATTTTGTAATACAGACAAACGTTGCGCCTCTAGGTTTCGCATCGACTTCGTGCTGTCTTGCAGATAAGTGGTGAGATCTTTAAGGGCAGAAATTGAATTCTGCTGATCCGCGCTTTTCACATAATTCAATGCGGCCATGCCAATAGCCAGAGCCATACCGGTTTTCAAAGGCAGGGTGTGCAGGCGGTAGTTTTTGCGAATCCATGTTGGATCTTCCTTATTTGTCGACCATGGCGCGACAATTGCAAGACCACGAAAAGCCGCCAGGGGGAAAGCAAAACCAACCAACATCCGCCCCCAGAAATTGACATGCGCTGGATGAGCATTACAATCTGCGGAGGCATATATAAGAGCGGATATCACAGCCCCAGTATAATGCCCAAAGCGCCTCATCCCCATATCACATAGAGATCCTGTAGAGTCTTCTATGGCTGCAGCAAAATACGGATAATTATCCTTACTCAGCTTCCAATTTTCCCACTTCACGCTGGCAGCGATTTTTTGCCCGGTGCGGCGCAGGCCTTGGCCGGCGGCTTGCGCTTTTGTCACAAGATAGTTTTTTGCCGCGATTTTGTGGCGTTGCAAAGCTGCACGGCGCGGCGGCAGGGTCAGTGTTTTTTCCAAATCACGTGGCAAAATGCCGCCCTTTAACTCTACCGCGACATAGGTTAGCAGGCGGTCAAGATCATATTGCAAATCTCTTGCGGCTTTGCCGTCATAACTATGCGGACGGCGGCCATTTTCAGCACCCAGCCAACCCTCCATGGTTTTGCGAATATCCGCCCCGGTAACTGTGTGTTGTGCTGTCTGATCTAAATCCGCGTTTTCCTTGCCAAGACCGTATGCGCTGGAAATCGCGCTGACCAGGGCCTTTGGATCTTTCATGCCTTCAAACCGTTCGGCATCAAGCTTGCCCAGCAAATCTTCCAGCTGGAACGCAGTTTGGCTCGCCTGTTCAGCTTCGGCGCCATTATATAATTCGTGCTGCAAGCCATTTTAGTTTCGCCTTTAATTTGACATCAGAATAACATGCCGGCGGCCGCAAGTAAAAGAAAAATCGTTAAAATACTTTCATCCATGCGGTGCGCAGCGCCGCATCCAAATCCGCCATCGTAGCCCCCACGCCCAGCGCGGCGAGTGACGTAACGCCATGCTCGCTGATGCCGCAGGGCACGATACCGGCGTAATGCGATAGGTCCGGCGCGACGTTGATGGAAACACCGTGGAAAGTGATCCAGTGCCGCAATCGCACGCCGATGGCGGCGATTTTATCTTCGCGGCCACTGGGCGTTGCAACCCATAACCCCACTCGCCCCTCGCGGCGTTCGGCATTCACGCCGAATTCACGCAACGACAAAATCACCCACTCTTCCAAATTCCAGACATATTTGCGCACGTCTTGCCCGCCGCGTTTTTTCAAATCCAGCATCACATAAGCAATCCGCTGTCCCGGGCCGTGATAGGTATATTGGCCGCCCCGCCCCGTTTCAAAAACTGGAAATCGCGCATCCAGCAAATCCGCCACGCGCGCCGAAGTCCCCGCGGTATAGAGCGGCGGATGTTCAAGCAGCCAAACGCATTCACCGGATGTGCCGGACCATTCATCCGCCGCACCCGCGCGGATGTCGGCGACGCGCTGTTCCATGAACGCCAGCGCATCGGGGTATTCAACCAAACCGTCGGATGTTTTCCATTCTATCTGCATTACTCATACTTCAATTCCGGCAGCCGACGGCCCATTTCTTTTTTCCCGCCTTCTATGTTTTGGGCCAATTGTATTTTTTGCGCGTCTGTCAGTTCATTGCTGACAAGCAAATGGGGTATCTTAAAAAATAATTTCTTGGCAATTTGCAATTGCAGCACATGGGTTCCCAGATATTCATTACGCTGGTCGAGCTTTGTTTCATAATGCTCGGCGGAATCAAATTCGGCGATCTCCGACAAATTTTGCGACCACAGACCGGATTCCGCGCCTTTTTCGTAATAAAACACTTGCTCTGGGTGCGCCTTGAAAACGCTAAGAAACGCAGTCCCTGAATGCCTTGCGCTAAAATATGTCTCCACCAAATCCCAGCAGGCAAACGCATGCAGCAGCGGGCCGTCATTTTCCTCACCATATAATGTTCTTTGCCAGTCGGGATGCTTTGTGATCCGAAACAAAAAAGCGGCGGCGGGCGAATTACGGGACCATTCCATCGGCACCGCGCTATACGACAAACTATCGAAAATATCTTTCATCTTCATGCCTCATTATTTCGTTCTTCAAATACACCAGTTTGGATATTTTTTCTGACTTGCGCCGCATCGAAGACACGTCCGTTCATCGCGACATAAACCCCCGGCGGCAAAGTTTGCGCGGCCACGATGGCGCCGCCCAAATTAAAACTAGCGTCGGAACGCAGCAATGCAAACGGCCGCATCGCGCCTGTCAGAACAACGGTTTTACCCGGCACCGCGCCGTTCAGGTATTCAGCCGTCTGCGCCATGGTGCTGGTGCCGTGGGTGAGGACGATTGCTTCTTCCGTACGCGCCAGAATGGCATGTTTCATCGCTTCGCGGTCCTGATCCGTAATATCCAAACTGTCTTTTTGCATCAGGATTTGGTACGGCACATCCTTGACCCGGCATTCGCGCAAAATATCCGAGATGTGCGACTGGCCGGTAAAGACCAGCTTTTCCGTAATCGGATCGTGGTCTTTGTCAATCGTGCCGCCGGTGGCGAGGATGCAGATATCGTTCATTCCAATAAATTAGTCGTTTTTTAGTTATATTTCCAGCAGCACTCTTCACCGCCCATTCAGGGCGGTGAAGACTGTATCTTGCGGAAATTTTGGACGTTTACCGGGAGGAACAGATTATTTTAGAGTTCCAAACGGCGACCAGGCTCACAACGGCGAAGGAATTTTTGTTCGGGTGTGAGGTATTTGCGGTGATGGAAGTCGCCTCCGCCGGAGTCGCCGCCGCTGGAGTCGAAGCCTCCGCCACCGCCACCGTTATCATTGCTACCGCCGCCATCGTTATCATTGCCGCCGCCGCTCCAGGTGCTATTGTTGTCATTGTTGTTGTCATTGTTGTTATTGTCATTGTCATTGTCATTGTTGCTGCGGCTCCAGTCATTACCACCGCCGTTGCCAGAAGACCAGTTATTGCCTCCGCCAGTAGGCGAGATGTCCATGTCTGAAACAGATGGGATTTCAAAACTAAATGCGTTGCCGCCGCCGGTATTGCCCGTATCGCCAAAGCCGTTTTCACCCATCGCAAAACCAGCGTTAGATGCTTCCAAACCACTCGACAGGACTTCATCCGTCGCATCCGCATTATGAACGCCAGACATGTCGAAACCCGACATATCAACATCAGATGCAATATCCTGAATATGATCTGGGATAACAAAGGCATCAGGCGGCAGATCCGCTGCATCCATTTGTGCCTGTTGAACATTCAGCATCGATGCATAATACAATGCATCGTTATTTTGCTGCGCCAAATTCTGCCACATGCGGGAGTTCAACTTATCCTTGAAACTGTCATCCACAACAACGACCGTATAATCAGGCTGATAGGTGGAAACAGAAGTACGGAAACTGCCCGAGCGAATAGTCGATTGGCGCGCTGCCACTGTCTGGCACGCTACACGTTGTTCAATTACATCCAAATCCAAATTAGGAATTTGACGCGACCCGTGCCCATTGCGGATTTCTGTATTGAAGCTAGGAAGCGGCTTTTCAAGCTCTTGAATGTTCCCGTCAATGCCATCGATCTGCGCTTGCAGCGCCTTATCTGATTTTTGCAATCCTTCGACCTGGATCACGGCCAGGGCGATCGGGCCGGCAGCTTCAAGACCAAACACTTCGACCAAGGCATCCACAAATTCAGGGTTTTTAAGAGCGACATCTACCACCGTAGCGGCAATCGTTTCCTGCATTTCTTCCGTGGTTGTAAGCTTCTCGTCCAATTTTTTCATCCGCTTTTGCAGATCGTTCATTGTCTGAATGGTGTGGGTGAAAGATTGGATTTGTTCCTGTTGTTCCTGATAATCTTTGCGGCATTCTTCTGCCTTTGCTTCAAGCGTGGTTTTTACTTCAAGATCTGTATAGAAATCGCCATGCACGGGTTCATAGTTTGCCACAACCTTAACCGCATCATGGAAATCATCCTGAAAGAAAAATGCCTTAAAGTTGTCCCAGCGACTGAGTTTGGCATTATAATAACTACCAAAATTGCTTCCATCGATCTTTTTGTAATGGGTTTCATTATAACGCTTAATACCGGCAAGCGCATTATCGATTTCCAGGATGCCCTTTTGGTCAGACTGAAACATCTCATTGATTTCAATCTTTTTTTTCTCTGCCGCTTCCTTGGAAGCGATCTCCGTAGCCGGCGAATGCCATTGTTCTTTTAATGGTTTAATGCTCTCTTCAACAGTGGCGTTTTGCTGATGAAAACCAGCCAATATTCTGTCAAAACTACGGCCCGCATTCGAGCGGATGGATGCATCATCGAATTTAGCAATCGCTTCAGGGGAAAGATCCGAAAGAAGCTCAATAGCTTTTTGAGCCATTCTGTCTTTCGTGGTTTCAATCTCTGTTTGGGTAGCATCGGATTCCGCGACCAATCCGTTCCGGACATTTTTTAGATCTTTAGTTAATTCTTTAAATTTAGCGCTTGCTTGGTTGATAGTTGACATTGCTTTTCTCCTCGATGGTTAAATTATTAGTGTCTGGATAGCCAATTTTTCCACGAAAAGTCAAGAAATTTTTACTTGCATGGGCTGTCGACCACTACCCCGGCCTCAAAAAGATCTACCATTCCGCAGTGAAACTTGTTAAACACCTGTTTGGATGCGGCTGTGGCGGAATGGTAGACGCGCAACGTTGAGGTCGTTGTGGGGGCAACCCCGTGGAAGTTCAAATCTTCTCAGCCGCACCACGCTTCGTGAGCGCAGCGAACGGGGCGTGTCCGGCGTAGCTCCAAAGGAGCGAAGACGGACTTTCGCCGGGCGCTCACTACGCCTGGCGCAGCCATCAATTTCGCACCTGCACAACAAAGCCGCAAAAACGGCGCATAAATCCGCAATCACGGGTTGTCGCCGTGCCGCGCATAACTTATGTTTCCCGCAGAAATCAACGAATCTGAACGGCCGGAACCATGGATCAGCAGCTACGCGACAACGCTCTTTACTATCACCGCTTTCCCAAGCCCGGCAAACTGGAAATCACGCCGACCAAGGCGATGACGAACCAGCGCGATTTGTCCCTCGCCTATTCCCCCGGCGTGGCGGCGGCGTGTGACGCGATTGTCGCGGACCCGAATGAGGCCGCCCGCCTGACCGCGCGCGGAAACCTGGTTGCGGTGATTACGAACGGTACGGCCGTTTTGGGCCTGGGCAACATCGGCCCCCTCGCCGCAAAGCCGGTAATGGAAGGCAAGGCGGTTTTATTCAAAAAATTCTCCGGCATCGATTCTATCGATATCGAAATCGACGAATTAAACGTCGATAAACTGGTCGATATTATTGCGTCCCTGGAACCGTCGTTCGGCGGCATTAATCTGGAAGATATCAAGGCTCCTGAATGCTTTGAAGTTGAGCGTAAATTAAAAGAACGCTGCAATATTCCGGTCTTCCATGACGACCAGCACGGCACGGCGATCATCGCGGGCGCAGCGATTTATAACTGGTTGCGCCTGGCGAAACGCAAGATCGAAGATATCAAGCTCGTGACATCCGGCGCGGGCGCGGCGGCGATTGCCTGCCTGGACGTTTTGGTCGGCATGGGTATGAAGCGCGAGAATATCCTCGTCACTGACCGCACCGGCGTGATTTATAAAGGCCGCAATGAATTTATGGACCCCTACAAGGAAAAATACGCCAACGATACCAAGGCGCGCACCCTGCTGGATGCGTTAAAAGGCGCCGATATTTTCCTAGGCCTGTCCGGCCCGAATGTGATGGGCGAAGAGCATTTGAAGGCAATGGGCAAGGAACCGTTAATCCTGGCCATGGCGAACCCGACGCCCGAAGTTGACCCTGCATTGGTTGCCAAAATTCGCCCAGATGCCGTTCTGGGCACGGGCCGCAGTGATTATCCGAACCAGGTTAATAACGTTTTATGCTTTCCGTTTATTTTCCGCGGCGCGCTGGATGTCGGCGCGACGACGATCAATGAAGAAATGAAAATCGCCTGCGTGAAGGCGATCGCGGACCTGGCGACCGAAGACGTTTCAGAAACCGTTGCCTCCGCCTATGCAGGCCAGGAGCTGACGTTTGGGCCTCAGTATATTATTCCAAAACCATTCGATCCGCGACTGATCATCCGCATCGCGCCCGCCGTGGCCGAAGCCGCGATGAAATCCGGCATCGCCACGCGCCCGATTAAAGACATCGAAGCTTACCGCGAAATGCTGTCGCAATTCGTTTACCGCAGCGGCTTTGTCATGCGGAATATTTTCATCCGCGCGAAAGAACAGCAAAAACGCATCGTTCTGGCCGACGGTGAAGACGAACGCGTGCTGCGCGCCGCGCAGGCGATGGTGGATGACGGTCTGGGCCGCCCCATTATTATCGGCCGTCCCGAAGTGGTGGAACGCCGGTTGAAACACGCCTTGCTACGCATTGAAGAAGGCAAGGATTTCGATCTGGTCAATCCAAATTCCGACGATCGTTACAGCGATTATTGGCATCATTATCACGGCATCATGGAGCGCCGCGGCGTTTCTCCGGACGATGCGAAGCTGGCAATGCGCACGAATACAACGGTGATCGCTTCGACCATGGTCGCGCGCGGGGACGCCGATGGCATGCTGTGCGGTATGCAAGGCAGCTATCATTCGCACTTCCAAATCGTGCATGATGTCTTTGGCCTGCGCCCCGGAACTGAATCCGCCGCTGCCTATAACCTATTGGTTTTGTCGAACGGAAACTTTTTAATTGGCGATACGCAGATTCAGGCGGAGCCGACCTGTCACCAGATCGTCGATACGACGTTAATGGCGACGGAGCTGGCGGAACAATTCGGCATGGAGCCGAAAGTTGCGCTGTGTTCGCATTCCAACTTCGGCTCGCACCACGATTTCATCGCCTGCAAAATGCGTGACGCCCTGGCGGAAATCCGCCGCCGACAGCCGGAACTGGAAATCGAAGGTGAAATGCATGCCGATATGGCGCTGGATGAGCCCGCGCGCATAAAAGCTTTCCCGAATTCGCGCCTGAAGGGCCAGGCTAACGTGCTGATTATGCCCGGCCTGTCGTCCGCCAATATCTCGCTCAACATGCTGCGCTTACTCGGCGAAGGCGTGGTGATCGGCCCGATTTTGATGGGCGTAAACGCGCCCGCGCACATCCTGACGCCTTCCACAACCGTACGCGGCATTATTAACATGGCGGCCCTGACGGCATTACAAGCGCAAGTGCGCGTGGATGGTTTGGCTGGTGCAAGTTTGCGTGGGATTAGTAGCGCACAGGCAGCTTAATTTTTAAAGCTTATTCCCGTTCAACGAGGCTAAAAACCGCAGCAGGATAGCCGCGCTCCGCGTTTCCTGCATTTGACCGCCCAGGGCGATTTGGGACGCTTCATCCAAAGACGCCCACTTTAATTCGATGTTTTCGCCTAATTCCAGGGTTTGGCCTTTGGCGTGCGGTGTGAATTTTTTAACGACGAAGTAAAACAAATCCCAAATCACCGTCGCGCCACAGGCATCGGTGTGAAAGTGTTCGATGTCCAGAACTTCAAGCCCCGTTTCTTCCAGCGCTTCTTTTTTCGCCGCTGCCGTAGCTTGAAGCAATATATCGTCTTTGTTTTCTAAACTGGTCGCGTATTCGCCTAAAGAATCAAAAACCTTCCCGCCCGGCAGGCGGAAATCCCAGTTACGGTGCTCGCTGCGGTATTCTTTGGTTAACAAAATTTTCCGGTCTGGGGATATGATGATCAAGCGCACGCCCGGCGATCTGCGGGCGAATTCAAACACGCGTTCCTTATCGCCGATCTGCATGGTCTGCTCGACGATTTCGAAAATCTTGCCTTGATATGGGATGCGTTCTTTCCCAACCGGCCGCGCGATGGTTTCAGCGGTCATTCAATCCCCCATAAAAAAAGCCACCCATTGCGTAACAATGGATGGCTTTTTGGTATTATTTTTATTACCCGCCCACGCCCATCTTCGCGAGGATCGCGAGGAGCAGGATCGCGACGATGTTCGCGATTTTAATCATCGGGTTGATGGCAGGGCCCGCTGTATCCTTGTAAGGATCGCCGACGGTGTCACCCGTCACGGCTGCTTTGTGGGCTTCAGAGCCCTTGCCGCCGTAGTTGCCTTCTTCAATGAATTTCTTCGCATTGTCCCATGCGCCGCCGCCCGATGTCATCGACACCGCAACGAATACGCCTGTCACAATTACGCCCACCAGCATCGCGCCCAGGGCTTCAAACCCGTTCGCCAAACCGCCGAGCCACCAAATCAGGCAGAACAGCGCAATCGGCGCCAGCACGGGGAGCAAGGATGGGATCACCATTTCCTTAATCGCCGCCTTGGTCAGCATGTCAACGGCTGTGCCGTAGTCGGGTTTCGCCGTGCCTTCCATAATGCCCGGGATTTCCTTGAACTGGCGGCGAACCTCAACCACCACGGCACCTGCCGCGCGGCCGACCGCCGTCATGCCCATCGCGCCGAACAAGTACGGCAGCAAACCGCCGATGAACAAGCCGATCACAACAAATGGGTTTTGCAAATCAAAGCTGAGGTGATCCGCAATGTGAGGGAAGTAATGTTTCAAATCTTCCGTATAAGTCGCGAACAGCACCAGCGCAGCCAGACCGGCAGAACCGATGGCGTAACCCTTGGTCACAGCCTTGGTCGTGTTACCGACAGCGTCCAGCGCATCGGTCGTCACGCGGATTTCCTTGGGCAAGCCCGCCATTTCCGCGATCCCGCCCGCGTTATCCGTCACCGGACCGTAGGCATCCAGCGCGACAATCATACCCGCCATTGCCAGCATCGTCGTTGCCGAAATCGCCAGACCGAACAGTCCCGCGAAATGGTAAGCGCCGAAAATACCCGCGCAGATAATAATCGCCGGCAGCGCCGTTGATTGCATCGAAATCGCCAGGCCTTGAATGATATTCGTGCCGTGGCCGGTTTGCGATGCAAAGGCGATGCTTTTCACCGGTTCATATTTGCTCTCGGTATAATAAGCCGTCACCACAACCATCAGCGCCGTCACCGCGATACCGATCAGCGAGCAATAGAACAGGCTATCCGTTGTCACCGTGATATCGCCCATGTGGAGTTTGATATGGCCCAGGAAGTTATAAAGCACCCAGTAAATCAAAGCGCCGGAAACAACACAGGTTGCAGCCAGGCCTTTGTACAGCGCGCCCATGATATCGTTGTTTTTGCCCAGACGGACAAAGAACGTACCGATGATCGAGCCGATAATGCTCACCGCGCCGATTAACAACGGCAAGAGCATCATTTTGCTTTGCAACACACCGGAACCGAACGAAATCGCGGAAAGCAAAATCGTCGCAACCGTCGTCACCGCATAGGTTTCAAAAAGGTCCGCCGCCATACCCGCGCAGTCGCCCACGTTGTCGCCAACGTTGTCCGCGATCACGGCTGGGTTGCGGGGATCATCCTCTGGAATTCCTGCTTCAACTTTACCCACCAAATCCGCGCCGACGTCGGCACCCTTGGTGAAAATACCGCCGCCCAGACGTGCGAAAATCGAAATCAAAGACGCACCAAAGGACAAAGCCACAAGGCCTTCCAAAATCGCGCGCTGTTCCAAATTCATTTGCAGCAGGGTGAAATAGTATCCAGATACGCCCAGCAAACCGAGGCCCACCACCAGCATCCCGGTGATCGCACCGGATTTAAAGGACAGCGCCAGCGCGGGCGCCAGGCCGTGTTTCGCGCATTCCGCCGTACGCACGTTGGCGCGAACCGACACGTTCATGCCGATATAGCCCGCCGCGCCCGACAAAATCGCGCCGATGGCAAAGCCCACGCCCACATGCACGCCCAGGACATACCCGAGCAGCAAACAGATCACCACGCCCACCATGGCAACCGTGGTATATTGGCGGTTCAGATAGGCAGATGCGCCTTCCTGGATCGCCTTGGCGATGGCCTGCATTTTGTCGTTGCCCGCAGGCGCGCTCAGCACGCCCATGGCGGCCCACAGGCCGTACAGCAGCGCCAGCGCGCCACAAATGATAATTAAGGTCTCATAAGAGAAAGGTAAGGTCATTGGAAAAACTGCCCTTTTTGTTGTTGGTTATTAGTCCAGCCGCGGAAAATGCCGAAATTTACATGCAATGGCAAGGGGGGGCGATGCGATGTTTTAGAAAATTATAAAACTAAACCGTAGGTATCGCCGCCAATAATTTTTGGTGCACGATATTGTTGCTAAGAACTAGGCCGCCTTGGCAGATTCTGAGGATCGCCGAATTTTGAGGAACATAGGATTCCAAAGGCCCGACTGCACCGATTTTTCTGCACAGCCATTGAAACGTTTCAGGATGATCGGTTTGGGTCAATTCCGGATCTATTTTACGAATCATATCCATAAATATACGTTCGCAATTTGCCAGCAGATCGCCACGCTCGCGTCCGATATAATTGAAATATCCCTTATAGCGGCTCTCATCACCGTATTGATGTTCTTCTGAGAAAGCGATGTGATGTGCACACCGTTCCCTGCAAAACATCTCGCTTGCTTCTATGAATTCTTTGAATTCCGCATCGCTGAAGGCAAACGAGCCGCGCCCGTCCCATTTCTTGCCGAATTCGCCAAAACGGGCTGAAATATCGTTAGCAGCAGTTATATGTTGATGTAACATGCTCCGAATATCGCATAAAAGCGGCGTGAAAGCAAATAATTCGTATGATTTAAATCATAGAATTACGCCTTCAATGCGGCCACGACATTATCGCTAACGAATTGCGACACATCCCCGCCCAGCGCGGCGATTTCCTTGACAAACCGTGAGGAAATGAATTGCAGTTTATCCGACGCCATCAGGAAAACGGTTTGTACGGCAGAGTTCAGGCGGTTATTCATCGCCGCCATTTGGAATTCATATTCAAAATCCGACACGGCGCGCAAGCCGCGGATGATCATCTGGGCGTTTTTTTGCAGGACGTAATGCATCAGCAAAATATTAAAATGCTCCACGCGGATTTTTTTCTGTAATTCGGGCGGCAGCAGTTTGATATCCGCCTCCACCAGCGCGACGCGCTGCGCCGTGGTGAATTTAGGATTCTTGCCCGCGTTTTCAGCCACGGCGACAATGAGTTCGTCCACGATACTGGCGGCGCGGTGTATGATATCCAAATGCCCCTTGGTAATCGGGTCGAAAGTACCGGGATAGACAGCGCGGGAGGTCATTTGTGATTGATACTATTATATAAATTTACAGACAATAGCAGCCCGTCAAAAACAGCCCAGAAATTTCCCCTAGCAAATAATAAAAAGGCCCCTTTTTTCTTGACAAAGAGGGATCACCTTAATCTATAGTAGCCCCATGTCTCTAAAATTAACATTTGAACAAGACCGAACCACCCAGATTGAACTCATTGGCGAAGAGAAAGCCAGGGTTATCAGCGCCTATGCAGAAACAGCGGGCAGGCAGAAGCTGGCTACAGCATTATTCGCTCAGCTATCCCCCAGCCGTCTCGATTTCTTTCTCCACTTGGCAGGAGAGAGCATATTTCACGCACCTCCACGGAATGAGTACTGTTTTTTGCGAGACTTAACGGCCAGTATACCACTAGTGGATGTTAAACGCCTGGATATGGTAATGAGTTCAATGCAATATCATAACAACATATTAACGGATTTTTCTGAAACTCTCTGTGATTTCCTGCGTCAAAATCCAAAAAAGGATCCCGAGGCGGCGGCTGGCTTTCTTGGGGCAATAGACGGTGATCACGGCCGCGAGGTATTAGGCGGAATCATTGAAGCTCTACTTGATGTGTCTGATTCAGGATATGAATTAATTCATGATCTGGCAATGAATTTGTACGCCTCGAAGGGCGCCAGATTAGATGAGTTTTTGGAATCTTCCGGCATTATATCACCTAGTGACCGGGAATTATTCGAAGAACTTAAGCTGGTTGCCGCTAAAAAAATCTATTCTGAAATGCCTCCTGCAGATCAGAACATATTTATCTTATTAACCAAAAAAATCACCGCTGATGCAATAAGTGCGGAAGATTATAAATTGCTTGAATTTTTTGCCGGAGATGAAATAGCCGCCTTTATTCCTGAAAGTGAAAGCCTTCCCGGCAGTATTTTAAGTCTTCTGAAATTATATTCTGCATGTGAGCGTACTGATCCGCGTGGCGGGCTTACAGGAATATCCCCTGAAAATTATCACTTATTATCCGGACACCTTCTTAAAATGTCAGATGAAGAACGTGAAACGATGTGCCGCGTCATCACTGGGGGAAGCCCAATATCCGCCACGAACGGCAAAATGATCAAGTTTGTTAGTGCCGATCAAGATTCATGGATTTTCTATATATCTGAATTCGCGAGGTTCAGTAACGCAAAATTGGTGATAACAAATAATGGCAAGCCCCCGTTACCGCCGACCGGTGGAAACCGCCCAGAGCCACTGCAAGGCTAACCACATTTTGTAAAAGCACTTTGTAACTACCCATCCAGGCAGTTACAATTACCTTGAGAAATCCAATGAGGATGGAACATCCCTCTTCCACCACAAAATATTACGATACTTCTTCCTGGGTTTCGGGAGGCTCTTCTTCCCCCTCAATCCGCACGGCCGAAACGACTTTTTCGCCATCGCTCACGCGCAATAAAATCACGCCGCTCGACGCGCGCCCCGTAATACGAACAGAGGATAACGGCAGCCGGATCAGCGTGCCGCCGTCGGTGGCGAGCATGACTTGGTCAGTCGGCTGAACCGGGAAAGTCGCAACGACTTCGCCCACTTTGCCCGCGTTTTTCAGGTTGGTAATGCCCTGCCCCGCGCGGCCTGACGTGCGGTATTCATAGGCAGAGGTCAGCTTGCCGTAACCCTTGCTGGTGACGGTTAAAATATATTCTTCCGCCTGCTCCATTTGCAGCGTGCGGGCGGGAGATAACGTGATATCGGAAGCAATATCTGCTTCTTCCTCATCGCTCCCCGCCTCTCCCTCGTCGCCATTATCGTTCGCCGCACGTTTCGCGCGTAAATATGACGCGCGTTCCTCGGCGTTGGCTTCGATGCCGTGCAGGATGGAAAGCGAAATAATGCTGTCGCCGTTCGCCAGTTTAATGCCACGCACACCGTTTGACGCACGGCCGGCAAAGACGCGGATATCATCCACCGCGAAACGGATCGCGCGGCCCAGCGCCGTTGATAACATAATGTCATCTTCCGGCTTCGCCGTGTGAACGCCGATCAGTTTTTCTTCGCCGTCCAGTTTCATCGCGATAATTCCGCTGGAGCGAATGCTGTCAAAATCCGACAGTTTATTCCGGCGGACGTTGCCGACGGACGTGGCGAAAATCATGTCCAGATCGCCCCAGGTTTTGTCATCCAGCGGCATCGGCAGCACGGCGGAAATCCGTTCATCCTGCGCGAGCGGCAACAGGTTCACCAGCGCCTTGCCGCGCGATTGCGGCGTGCCTACGGGAAGTTTGTAAACCTTCAGGCGGTACGCCATGCCTTTTGACGTAAAAAACAACAGCCATTGGTGCGTGTTCGCCACGAACAGGTCGGTGACAAAATCTTCATCCTTCGTCGCCATGCCCGCGCGGCCTTTGCCGCCGCGGCCCTGGGCGCGGTAGGTGTCGAGCATGACGCGCTTCGCATAGCCGCTGTGTGAAATCGTCACGACCATTTCTTCACGCGGAATAAGGTCTTCGATATCCGCTTCGAATTCCAGATCCAAAATCTCCGTCCGGCGCGGCACAGCGAATTTGGTTTTGATTTCCTGCAATTCCATCACCAGAATGCCCAGCATTTTTTGGCGGTCGGCCAGGATGGACAACAGTTCCGTGATATTCGCCACAACTTCATGCAATTCGGCGGAGATTTTTTCGCGCTCAAGGCCGGTCAGGCGTTGCAGGCGCAATTCCAGAATGGCTTTCGCCTGCGCCTCAGACAAGCGGTAATTCGCGCCGTCGAATTGCGCGCCCTCGCCGCCTGCAACGGCGATCAGCGGCGCGATATCCAATGCCGGCCATTCACGCGCGATCAATTGTTCGCGCGCGGTATTGCCGTCCGGCGCAGCGCGGATGAGTTTAATGACTTCATCAATATTCGCGACGGCAACGGCCAGACCGATCAACAAGTGAGCGCGTTCACGCGCCTTGCCGAGCTGATAAACCGTGCGGCGCGTGATGACTTCTTCGCGGAAGTTGACGAAAGCGCGGATGATGTCTTTCAGATTCATCATCTGCGGCTGGCCGTTATTCAGCGCCAGCATATTCACGCCGAACGAAGTTTGGAACGCCGTCGCGCGGAACAGGTTGTTTTGCACGATATCCGCTTGCGCATCGCGTTTTAGTTCGAATACGACGCGCACACCGAGGCGATTGGACTCGTCGCGCATGTCCGCGATGCCTTCGAGCTGTTTGTCGTTCACCAATTCTTTCACGCGCGCCTGCACGTCGGCCTTGTTCACCTGATACGGCACTTCATCGATAATAATCGCCTGGCGTTCTTTGCGCAGTTCTTCGATGTGTGATTTCGCGCGCATAATCACGCTGCCGCGGCCTGTCATATAGGCGCTGCGAATGCCCGCACGCCCCAAAATCTGCCCGCCCGTGGGGAAATCCGGACCGGGCACATGCGTCATTAATTCTTCAATGGTGATGTCGTTATTCGCGACATAAGCGACACAGCCGTCGATCACCTCGCCCAAATTATGCGGCGGGATATTTGTCGCCATACCGACCGCGATACCACCCGCGCCGTTGACGAGCAGGTTCGGATAACGCGCGGGCAGGACGACGGGTTCATGCTGGCTTTCGTCATAGTTCGGGCGGAAATCGACGGTGTCGTTATCAATGTCTTCGAGCAACGCTTCGGCGGATTTCGCCAAACGCGCTTCGGTATAACGCATCGCGGCGGGCGGATCATCATCCATTGAGCCAAAGTTCCCCTGCCCGTCGATGAGCGGCAGAGACATGGAAAAAGGCTGCGCCATGCGCACCATGGCGTCATAAATCGCGCTGTCGCCGTGCGGGTGATAATTACCCATCACCTCCCCGACGATTTTGGCGGATTTTTTATAAGGCTTAGTGGAATCGAAACCACCTTCCTTCATCGCGAACAAAATGCGGCGGTGAACAGGTTTCAAACCGTCGCGCACATCCGGCAGCGCGCGCGAGACAATGACTGACATCGCGTAGTCCAGATAGGACCGCTTCATCTCCTCTTCGAGGGTAATGGCAACAATATCCTGCGGCGGACCCGGAGGCATGGGCGGTGTATTTGCGGGCGGTAATTCAGCGGCGGTATCAGCGGTCATCAGATTCGATTCTCAAGTGTCAAAAAACAAAGGAATTCCCAAGAAATTCAGGGGCGAATCCGGCACGGATTCACCCCTGTTTTTTAGCCGTTTCTGAGAGATTTTACCAGTCAATTTACGTTTTATTTTCCAGCCATCTGCTCTGTTACCGTACGCATATAGTTTGCTTGACATTAAGACTTTTCAAGGAATAAGGTCGGTCAGTTATAGAACCATAAAGGGGATATCATGGTGAAAGTTCTGGTTGCAGACGCAAAAGAGGGCTCCATTGAGCTTTACCGAAACATCCTGAAATCCGCCGGTTATACCGTGCTTGCCGCTTCCACGAGCACCGAAGCAACACATCTGGCAAGTTTTGAAAAGCCCGATGCCATCATTTTGAACGAGCTCGATGGGATCAATGAAGACCATGCGCTCGCCAAAGGACTAAGACGGATTATCGAGGAAGGAACTGGGAAAAACCCTCTTATTATTCGGGTAGGAACAACGAAAAGTACTATGATCGATGATGACTGGTATTATCCCTATGACTTGGAACTTCAAAAACCAATCAAGCCTTCATGGTTGCTCCACTGTCTAAGCCGCTTAACAAGCCCACAAGTTCCCGTTAATCATCCACTTCCCCTCAATGGACCATAAATATTGCTCGGAGTTTGAATTAAAACGGAATCTCGTCATCAAAATCCGATGGAATGGCCGCAGACGCGCCGCCGCCAAAGGAACCGCCGCCTGAGCCGCCCCCCGTGCCTGTGGCCTGGAAGCTGTCCAGGCCGTAATTATCATTCCCCTGGCCTGCGCCTGAGCCCGCGCGGTCAAGCAAAATCAATTCACCGCGGTAAGGACGCAAGACAACCTCAGTTGAATATTTCTCCTGGCCGTCTTTGTCCGTCCATTTGCGGGTTTCCAGCTGGCCTTCGATATACAGTTTGGTGCCCTTACGCACATATTTTTCCACGACGCCGACCAAATTCTGGTTCAGCACGGAAATGCGGTGCCATTCCGTTTTTTCTTTTTGCTCGCCGGACTGTTTGTCTTTCCAGCGCTCGCTCGTCGCCACGGAAAAACTCGCGACGCGATCGCCGTTTTGGAATGAACGGATTTCCGCGTCCTTCCCCAAATTGCCGATGATTGTGACTTTGTTTAATGAGCCCGCCATATGTGTCTCCCGGATCTGGACGTTCTGGTTATGTTCTTAACATGATGTCATGCAAGATGTAAAGCATTATCGGCAAAAATAGATGTAGGCAAGTTTTTATTGGAATTTCGGCGCAATGTTATTTATGTTCTTCGCGATCGGCTATGACAAAACTATATCCGGATTCTTGTGCGACCCGCCGTTGCCGCGCAAAGCATAATCCAGCCGCGCTTCACGCAAAATGTCCTGGGTCATTTCCCGTATTTCTTTCCTGCCGGACATTTCATCTAGAATATCAATGACTTCGCTTCTTGTTTTCGAGCTGCCGAATGGAGCGGTTTCCGGATCCCGTTGAGCATGCCCAAGATAAATCGCAATCCTGGCGTTCAAACCTGGTGTTTTATGCGGCATGGAGAGCCTCCGTGTTAATGGTAGATTTTTAATTGACTCGATTTCTCAGTCAATCTGCAAAATCCAGTCGCAAGTCTTTGCCTAAAGTGACAAGCTGTTTGCCCTTGATTTTAATACACCCCAGGATATCCCGCAAACTATAGCTGAAAGAATGAATATTGCAGTCGAATATGGCAAGAGCTGTACTTGCCATGCCAAAGCTTCCTTTCTTTCGCCAACGGTGATCGTGCTGCGGAAAGCTGTTTGGGGGGTGGCAAGGAGGCTTTGATCTTCAGGCTTAGTGATCACATAACTATCAGGAACATCTTTTAAAAAAGATTCTTCATTAGGCGCAGTGATCGCACCGCCCAGCGCGGCCGCGCCAGAAAGCAAACATATCGTGCCAGACACCATAGAGGTGATTACAGCCACACCTTCCACCTTGCCTTCCGTTCGCCTGCGTTCATTAGCGGCTTTATTACGTTGCTGCTGCGCTTCCCATTGCCGCTCCTCTGGCGTCATGGAAGCTTCTCTTGCAAGATTTCTATTTCTGATATTATCCCAAAACTCATCCCCCGTATGAACTGGAACAAATTTCCCGTCCGGCTCGAATTGTCCGATTGCGGGCTCTATTGGATCATATTTCCTGCTAAAGCGCCCGCTATAATCATATAATTTTTCCGGGGCCAGCGGCGACAAATTCTCGCTCTGTTCATTTTTGGTGTCTTTAGACATGCATCATCCTTATCTTTAAACGTTTCCGGTGGAATATAGCATTTTGCCGTGCCCAAATCAAATATTTTCGGCAAAATCCAGCCCGATATCCAGCGCCGGGGCGCTGTGCGTGATCGCGCCGACGGAAATAAAATCCACGCCGGTTTCGGCGATGGCGGCAATATTATCGGCGTTGACGCCGCCGGTGGCCTCAAGAATCGCTTGATTGGCCGTGATTTCAACGGCCTCGCGCATGATCGGCACGGGCATGTTGTCGAGCATAATCCGGTCCGCGCGGGCGGATAATGCGGTACGTAATTGATCGAGGCTTTCAACTTCAACGGCAATCGTCAAGCCGGGTTGCGCCGCGCGTGCTTTGGCGATCGCAGCGGTAATGTTACCGCCCAATACCGCGATGTGATTATCCTTAATCATCACCATATCGAACAACCCCATCCGGTGGTTCGCGCCGCCGCCGCAACGCACGGCGTACTTTTCCAGCTCACGCAGACCAGGCGTAGTTTTACGCGTATCACAAACCTTCGCTTTCGTGTGGGCAATCTTTTGCTGCAATGTATGCGTCGCCGTAGCGATGCCGGACAAATGCGTGATGAAGTTCAGCGCCGTGCGTTCAGCCGTTAAAATCGCAGCCGCGCTGCCGGTAACGGTTGCAAGCCTGGTTTGCGGCACGACGAAATCGCCGTCTTTGGCGTGATAATGTATTTCCACCCGGCCACCGGCCTGGGCTGGAATAACGGCAGAAAGCACGTCAAACACTTGACCGATAATTTCCAACCCCGCCACCAGCCCCGCGCGGCGCGTCACAAAATACGCTGTCACCACCGCATCCGGCGGCACCAGCGCGGCGGTGGTGACATCCCCCTGCCCGCCTAAATCCTCGGCCAGCGCAGCGCGGATTAACTTAGAAACGTCCAATGCCATGCGGCCTTATAGCACGGAGAAAAATTCAAACACGATCAAAATTGCCCTAAAATTGCCAAGTCAGCGCCGCGCCCAACTCGATCGTATGGTTCGCGGGTTCGACGCCGGTTGTAATCAGGCCGAGCGTATGGCTGGCATTCACCGCCAAATAGGTGTTCGAATCGGACTCGCGGATGTTCCAGTAACGCACAAACGGCGTGAAGATCAGGTTGCCATATTCGAATTGCTTGCTGACCGGCAAGCTCGCGCGCAAGCCATAACCGTTATGCTGGGCGTTATGCAAATCCGTAACGCCCGTAAAATTCTGCCCCAGGTATGTCGTGACCAACCCGGTGGTTTGGGTCTGCTGTTCGCCGGCAATGAAATAATCATATTCAAAATTCGGCGCGAAATGGAATCCCGAACCCAGATCAAAACCAAATGCAACGCCCAGCGGCAGGTAATAGTAATGCGAAAAGCGATTATACCCTTCAAAAAGCTCGTTACCGACCAGTTTCGTATGCCCCTGCTGTTCGTCTTTTAAAAACCGGAAACCAAATCCCGTGTAGGGCGTAAAGGTGTTATGGTTACCCATGATCCAGCCGACCAATGCGCGCGGCTCGATATACGAATTTAAATTATTGTTTATGCGCCCGGTCGGCTGCGACGAATATGTCAACCACCCGCCGCCCGCGTGCGCGTCCAGCCCCAGATACCAATGTTTTTTAATCGCGGCGAAATCGCCCTGGATGCCGTACATGGCGCCATATAGATTTGCAAAATGCGGTTCGGTGTAGTGGTAATAAAAAACCTCCGGCCCGATATCCCAAGTGTAATGCCAGGAAGATTTAGCGGGTACATAGGTTGGCGCCGCATCCTGCGCACGCGCCGACGACAGACAAAAACCGGCGATTAAAACCAAGCATAAAAAACTGAGTGTAAGTTTCTTCATCCCGTCCCCCTGGGGCTGCAAACCTGGCGGACAGTAGAAGATTCTTGCCTATAAAGAAACGATAAACGCTATTTGACCGCCAGCATCCGTTCAACCGACGCGCGGGCGCGCTCGGCAACGGCGGGGTCGATGGTGACTTCGGGCTGCTCAGTTTGCAGCGCGGCCAGGATTTTCGGCAGCGTGATGCGCTGCATGTGCGGACACAGATTGCACGGCTGAGTAAATTGCGTTCCCGGATTGGCGGCGCGGAGGTTGTCGGACATCGCGCATTCGGTAATCAAAATCACGCGCGGGGGTTTGTTGGTTTCGACGTAATCCTGCATTTTGGCAGTCGAACCAACGTAATCCGCCTCCGCCAGCACCGACGGCGGACATTCAGGATGCGCCAGCACGACCGCGCCGGGGTTATTCTTTTTGAAAAAACGAATGTCTTTGGCGGTGAAGCGTTCATGCACTTCGCAGTGCCCGTGCCAGGCGATGATTTTCACCTTCGTCTGCGTCGCGACGTAGTTCGCCAGATATTCATCGGGCAAAAACAAAACTTCCGGCACACCCAGACTTTCCACCACCTTCACCGCGTTGCCTGACGTGCAGCAAATATCCGTCTCCGCCTTCACTGCCGCTGAGGTATTCACATAAGTCACCACCGGCACGCCCGGATAGCGTTCGCGCAGCAATCGCACATCCGCCGCCGTGATGGATTCCGCCAACGAACAGCCAGCCTTCACGTCCGGGATTAAAACTTTTTTGTGGGGATTCAACAGCTTCGCCGTCTCCGCCATAAAATGCACGCCGCACATGACGATGATATCGGCGTCCGTCTTCGCCGCATCGCGCGCGAGGGCCAGGCTGTCCCCCACCACATCCGCCACGGTATGAAAGATCTGCGCCGACTGATAATTATGCGCGAGGATAACGGCGTTCTTTTCTTTTTTCAGCCGGTTGATCTCATGAATGATCGGCGCATAACCCGGCCATTCGAGTTGAGATACCACATCCTTGACGCGATCAAACAGAGGCGCTGTCGCCGCCGCGATTTCGGGGGTGTATGGGAGCTCGGCGGCGGTTGCTTGCATAGGCATGGATATGCTTTCAGTTGTTATATGGCAAGACTAATCAGGCGCTTAACGTCGCGCTGAAACTACCTTTACGAGAAGCAGCCACTGGCACTTGACGCGTTTCCATACGGCGAGCGACCTCTAAAACACGCTTCCATTTACGCTTTTGGCCAAGAGCATCGGGGGGATCATAGCGCGAACCTCGAGTAACATCAAAAGCCCCTAATCCCATAAAGATCAAAGTAGATAATGCTGCCAAAGTAGCGTACGCTCCCTGATCCTTAGTATGGCTGGTTACCATAGTGGCGAGGAAGCTCCCAAACGCGGCTACACTCCATAGTAATCCTTTCAAAAAATCATATCCCTCAAGACGTTCTAGCGCACGAGAGGCATATTCCCCAGCCTCATGCGCCGGGATTTTTCTGTTATGAATATCTGTCACCAACCCTAAAGTTCTACGGAAAAACATTCGAGTCATGGACATCCCCTTATCAGTTAATCAATCATTCTTAGCGTAATAGAGATCATCTAAGATTATACCTTCAATGTTGGTCCAGTCGATACGACCCCTTGCCGTTTAGCCGATGCGGTTTGCAGCCGCTGCGCTTCCTGTTGGTCACGTTGGCTCTTATCTTCAATCCGTTCAGCTTGCTGTAATACTGTTCTCCACTTTGTCATTTGACCAAAAAAATCAGCCTTTGGATGCTTGCTAGCAGGGAAAACCACAGCCATATGTTCATGATCAATATTCTCCCCTGCTATAGCCATTATCAACCCCCCAATAATAAGGCCTAAACTAACCGACGTATTTGCATTAAGATTAGGCCCCATCATCACTGTACCTATAAGACCAGCCATCACCCCTGCCATGCTAGCTAGCCGACTCCAACCCACAAATTCAGGAATATTATCATGCAAAACATGGAGTGCATATGCTTTAGCCTCACCAGGATCAATTTTACCGCTGCCAATATCTGCGATTAAAGAACCTCTTCTACGAAAAAACATTCCAGACATGCACACCTCCTTATAAGTTAATCAAGTACTTTCAGGGTAACAGGAATTTATCTAAAATTCAATGAATTTATTACTTGCAAGCCGATGGAAGCTGAAAAATCTTGACTTCAAACACTTAAACTCAACATAAAAGACAAATGAACATCAGCCGCATCCGCCGCAGATTGGCTTCGTGCCTCCGGCGTTTCACATATCATTTTTCCGCCCCGCCCGCCGAAAGGCCGTTATTCGAATTCACGGGCCGACTTGCCTATGATTGGGATGCTGGCGCAAACCAAATTCTGATTTTCGCCGTTATGAAAAGCAACGGCATCCGCCCCGCCGAGGGCTCCGCCCATTCCATCGACAGCGGTTTTATCTATGGCGGCGAAGATTGCTTTAGTCCGAAAGAATTACAAGACCTGCGGAAAGAACATCAACGCATCGTTCACGACTACAATTTAACGTCTCATTCCAGCCAAGCGCTGACCGTGCAACAATGCGATACCGCGCTGGACGCTATTCACCAGGATTGCCAGCAACGCAAAGCTCTTAATTACACGTCGGCCGATACCGCTGGCGCTTTGCTACATCGTTCCGCCGTACCTGATACAAGCGGCGCTTTCCACCCCAGCCGCCGCCAGATTGAAAAGGCGCACAGGGAATTGACACTTTAGGGCATTTGTTACGCCTACACCCGCACGATTTCAGGGATGCAGGGGAGTTCGGCGGCGGTTGAGAGCATAGGTGTTAGATATGCGCTCAACCATAATCAGACAATAGAGAATTAAGGAGTAGCTTTCGGCGCGTTTACCGGCGCTTTGCCTGAGAACTCACGCTTAACAAATGCCATCATAGAACCGTGGGTTTTGCCGACATTTTCTACGCGATCAACAATAGCAAAACGCTTTTCCATTTCAGGAGTCACTGGGGGGTTATTATAAAGTCCAGCGGGCGGATCATCCACAGCATCATTAATTTTAAGTTCTTTCAAGAAAGCTTCCCGCCTTGCTTTTTTCTCAGGATGCGTAGCGTCCCAATTTTTCCGTATCTGATCGACAGTTTTGTTCCAATCATTATATTCCTGCAACCAGTTAGGGCCGTATAGTGTAACGAGTTGCTTACTCGGAACCCAATGCTTTTCCAAAGCTTCTTTAGCGTCAAAAGGATCAGTAAATTGAAGTTTATCTTGAGGCTTATTTTCAACCGCAGTTATTTTGTCATATAAAGCGGCAGCTTTGAAAGCTGCAGGTTTATTGCCACCTTCAATGGCGTCTATAACTTTAAACTCTAATTCTTGTTTATCCAATTGCTCAAAGTAGTCATATTTCTCACTTTTGGTAGCAATGACTAAATCTATTTTATCTATCGATGTTCTCCGTAAAATAATTCCTTCCGTTACTTTCGGCTGAAAAGGCTCCGGCGGAAAATCCTGCGCAACGGCAAAAGATGTTGTTAACGCTGCAAAACCCAAAACGGCGGCGTTACGGGCGTGACCAAAGTTCATCCTAATTCTCCTGCTAAATGTTAGCTGGCCGAATTATAGCGATTCCTTTCATTCCAACAAGACAATCAGACATTGAAACCCGCCGCAAAATACCCATATATCACCCTTATGACCCAGAAAAATATCATCGTCCGCGGCGCTCGGGAACATAACCTGAAGAATATCAACGTGGAGATTCCGCGCGACCAGTTGGTGGTGATCACAGGCCTGTCGGGCAGCGGCAAATCCTCGCTGGCCTTTGACACGATTTATGCCGAGGGGCAGCGGCGTTATGTGGAAAGCCTCTCCGCCTATGCGCGTCAGTTTTTGGAAATGCAGCAAAAGCCCGACGTGGATCTGATCGAAGGCCTGTCGCCCGCCATTTCCATTGAACAAAAAACGACGAGCAAAAATCCACGCTCCACCGTCGGGACGGTGACGGAAATTTACGATTACCTGCGCCTGTTATACGCGCGCATCGGCGTGCCCTATTCCCCCGCCACCGGCCTGCCGATTGAAAGCCAGACGTCAACGCAAATGGTTGACCGTATCGCGGGCATGAAGGCGGGCTCGCGCCTGTTGATCCTCGCCCCGATCGTGCGCGGGCGAAAAGGCGAATATAAAAAGGAAATTGACGCCCTGAAACGCCAGGGTTTTCAGCGCGTGCGCGTGGACGGCAAAGTTTATGAAATCGCCGAAGCCCCCACGCTCGATAAAAAATTCAAACATGATATCGATGTCGTGGTGGACCGCGTCGTGTTGGGCGATGACCTCGGCAACCGCCTGGCGGATTCCGTCGAAACCGCACTGCGTTTGTCCGAAGGATTATTGATCGTCCAGGACGCAGACACGAATGAAGAACAATTGCTGTCCAGCAAATTCGCCTGCCCCGTTTCCGGTTTCACCATCGCGGAAATCGAACCGCGGTTGTTTTCATTCAACTCCCCCCACGGTGCTTGCCCGGAATGCGGCGGCCTCGGCACCTACGAAGAATTCATCGAAGATTTGGTTATTCCGGATGAAACATTATCGCTCGCGGGCGGTGCGATTCTGCCTTGGGCGACGGCGAGCACGGGCACGAGCGCGTGGTACATCGGATTATTGGAAACTTTGGCGCGCCATTACAAACAAAGCATGAATAAACCCTGGAAAGATTTGGACAAAACTTTCCGCCACGAATTGTTGCACGGTTCATCCGAAATCATTCACATCAAATACGCCGACGGCTGGTTCAACTACAACCAAAAGAAAAAATGGGAAGGCGTCCTGCCCAACATGCGCCGCAAATGGCGCGAGACCGACAAAGAAAACCTGCGCGAAGAATACGCGCGTTTCATGCGCCTGAACCCCTGCCCCGCATGCCACGGTTACCGTTTGAAACCCGAAGCCTTGGCCGTAAAAATCCACGGCAAACACATCGGCCAAGCCACCGAAATGGCCATCCGCGACGCCGCGCCATGGTTTGCGGCGTTGCCGAAACATTTATCGAAACGCGATAATGAAATCGCGGTGCGGGTGCTGAAAGAAATTAATGACCGCCTTGGCTTCCTCGTCAATGTCGGCCTCGAATACCTAACATTATCACGCGCAGCGGGAACATTATCGGGCGGAGAATCTCAACGCATCCGCCTCGCCTCCCAAATCGGCTCGGGTTTGACAGGCGTATTATATGTGTTGGATGAACCATCGATCGGTCTGCATCAACGCGACAACGACCGCCTCCTCGGCACGCTGAAACGCTTGCGCGATCTCGGCAACACCGTCCTCGTTGTCGAACACGACGAAGACGCCATCCGTCAGGCCGATTACGTCATCGACATGGGCCCTGGCGCGGGTTCGCAAGGCGGTCAAATTATTGCTCAAGGCACGCCCGAACAATTGTTGAAATCTAAAAATTCCATCACGGCGCAATATCTGCGCGGTGAAAAACACATCGCCGTGCCGCGCACGCGCCGCGCGGGCCAAGGCGACAAAAAAATCACCGTCTACGGCGCGCATGAAAATAATTTGCAAAACGTCACGGCGGAATTTCCGCTGGGCAAATTCATTTGCGTCACGGGCGTATCCGGCGGCGGAAAATCGACGCTCGTTATTGAAACACTCTACAAAGCCGCCGCGAAAGCATTGATGCGTGCCTACGACCCGCCCGCCGCGCATGAAAAAATCACCGGCTTGACCCACGTTGATAAAGTCATCGACATCGACCAATCCCCAATCGGCCGCACGCCGCGCTCGAACCCCGCGACCTATACCGGCGCGTTCGATCCCATCCGCACCTGGTTCGCGGGACTGCCGGAGAGCAAGGCGCGCGGTTATCAGCCCGGACGCTTTTCCTTCAACGTCGCGGGCGGGCGCTGTGAAGCCTGCCAGGGCGACGGCGTGAAAAAAATCGAAATGCATTTCCTGCCGGACGTGTTCGTCACCTGCGATCAGTGCAACGGCAAACGATATAACCGCGAAACGCTGGAAGTTTTATACAAAGGCAAATCCATCGCGGATGTGCTCGACATGACCGTCGACGACGGCGCGGAGTTTTTCAAAAACGTCCCGACGATTTTCAACAAACTCGAAATGCTGCAACAAGTCGGCCTGGGCTACATCCACGTCGGTCAGCAAGCCACAACGTTATCGGGCGGTGAAGCGCAGCGCATTAAACTCTCCAAGGAACTTTCCAAACGCGCGACGGGCCGCACGCTCTACATCCTCGACGAACCCACCACCGGACTACATTTCGAAGACATCAAAAAACTCCTCGAAGTCCTCCACCGCCTCGTCGACCAAGGCAATACGATTATCGTCATCGAACATAACCTCGAAGTCATCAAAACCGCGGACTGGATCCTAGACCTCGGCCCCGAAGGCGGCGACGGCGGCGGTTACATCGTCGCGTCAGGCACGCCAGAAGAAGTTGCGGAAGTCAAAAACAGCTACACCGCGAAATACCTGAAACCCTATTTGCAAAACCAAGCCGCGCTGGAAAACGCACCGAAAAAACGTAAACGCGCCTAGGCGCAAATTTACGCGCCGCAACCGGAATTAAGGCGCCAGCGCAAGCCTGATATGATTGATAGGCCCCAAACGGCCGCGCTTATCACCCTTTGCCAAATATATCTTATTCATCTTTATCATCTCGTCCATTTTCGATGAAATCGCTTTCACGGAAGCGGCATCCAAAAGCGCGGGATACAAATTATTCTTCATTTTATCCAGCTGCCACACAATCTCCGATGAACCAGGCCGGTCAACAACCATCTGAACATATTCCCGAATTTGCCCAGGGTCGAATGCATGCAACAAATCTTTCTTTTTCACGGCCGCGCCAAGTAATTCCGCATAACCTAAAATGCCGGTGGCATTTTTTTGACTATCTGCCGCATCCTGACACATGGCAAAAAGCCTATCAGCCGCCACGCGAATTTGATCCGGTTTAATCATAGCGAGCAACCGCTTCCGCTTGCTTGCCTGGGACGCTAAGTCCGCCAAAAGTTCGGCCCCCGTATCGCCCAAAGACGGCAGTTGCTTTGCCACATGCTCAACATGGTTTGGCAAAATGCATTTAAACAAATCTTTGCGGCGGCCGCATCCGGACATTAATCTGACAAAACAATTGTAATTGACCTTAGTGTCAAATTCCGTATTTTCGCGGTCCAAAGCCTGCGCGATCAAGCCATTGGCGGCTTCCTCTATATCATCAGGCCTTATCCATTCATCATAACCGTAATAAGCTTCCAGCATCGTGGGGCCTTGTGCCTCGCTCAGCCTGGAAATCATTAGCGCAAAGGGTTGCCATGCCTCTGTTTTATAAAAAATGTCCAATGCGGCCTCAACGTCCTTGATATCGACGAGCACCGACCTTCTTTCATCCGACTCTATTTTCAACCACGGCGCCCCTGTAAACTGAAGGATTTGCTCAGTGGCGGGAGCGCGGAAAGTCGGACAAGAGGCAGGCATTTAGAATCCTATAATTGTTGATATGAAGTTAATTGGTACAATCCGGATTTAGCATAGATTGACGATCAAGAACAACAGGATTTTTGATGCAATAAACCCTACCCATCAAACGCATATAATTATGCGGTTAGCTCCACTTTATATTTCGGCTGTTTTCCAGCGGGCACACGCATATTCCATTTGAGAATAGAGTTCAAAGAACTCTCTGAATCGAACTTTTTATCCCACCCGGCGTCGCTTATAAATTTGCGCGCCGCACTGCCATCCGTAATCTCCAATCTGCGGGTTTTTTTACTATATGGGCTGAAAGCCCCTCCGTCACTTACGCGAAACGCCTCGACGGGCTCAATCCCATTGGCAGGATTCCAATATTGAATAAAAGTATCCGCAACGCCTACGATGCCTGGAATATTGTCAAAATAAGGCTGGCGTTTATCCGTGACATGATTTTCAGGCAACAAAAAAAGCACGCGTTCGTTTTCCGGCATATCGGTCTTGCGATTTTCAGCCTTATTGCGCTCCAGGCAAATATCAACGGGTGCTGAAAAACCGGCGATAGTTACCGTATAACCTTTGCTTTTGGCTTCTTCAAATAATTTTAATGCAAACGGCGAGGCTGCCGTGCCGACAGCGATTAAATCATAACCTTCGTCCAAAGCGCGTTTATTGGCGTTGATGGAAATCCAATTGGACGCATTGCGCCATTTTTCATAGGCATATTCAAAACCGCGCTCCGCCAAATCACGCTGATATCCGGGAATGGCGCACAAACAATTATCATTCACATCCACTAAAACCGCGTTGGGATTTTCACGTGCCAGCTGACGCGCATAACGCGATTTACCGGCACCAGGCACACCGCCAGTGCCGATAAATTTTTTATGCACTGATGGGCGCTTTCCCTTAAATAATTTTTCTAAAACGTCCCGAACTTCGGAAATCTCTGCGCGTGTTAAACCGTCAAAATTATCTTTTTGACTAACGAAAAGATTGTTTGGATTAGTCATTAAAATATCTCCCTCTTGGATAGTAGCAACATTATATGACGGTTATTTTACAAATACAAACTTTAATTGCTTTTCTTATCATAAATCACCACCTCATCCGGCTGCGTATAATTCAATGTCCGCCGTGCCTGTTCGTCCAGCAGATCAGGATCAATACTGCCCGACCGCATGTGGGTGACGCGGTTTTCCAGCGCGTCATGTTCGGCCTTTACGCCGTCCAGTTTGGTTTGCGTCGACTGAATTTGCGCCTCCAGCCGCATCATGCGCAGCAGGGAACGGTCGCCAAAGAACGTATAAAACGCAAAATACCCCACCAGCAGCGAAGCCAACAACGGCACCACCACCGCAGACCGCAACCGAACCCCTATGGCTGAACGTGAGAGCATGATTTTATCAGGTTCTGATAAAAAAATGATTCCGTCAATCGCCGCCGTCAGATTTCATTAACCACGTAAATGCATCTCCGGAGCCGGGGCAGCCTCCGCCACCCGCGCCGGGGCGGCATTCAGCCCGCGCAAATTCTTTATCCTCAACTTTTCTTGATAGACTTCCCCGACCGGCCTTCCCAAGCCTCGCCTATGCCGCCTTGGGCTTAGCAACCGCCGCCTGGACGCGGCCCTTTAAACTTGCCCCTGCGTAAACCGCCTGCCCGCCCAGTTCCTCCTCAATCCGCAGGAGCTGGTTATACTTCGCCGTCCGGTCGCTGCGGCACAGAGAGCCGGTTTTGATCTGCCCCGCATTGGTTGCCACAGCCACGTCAGCGATGGTGTTGTCTTCCGTCTCGCCCGAGCGGTGGGAAATGACGGCGGTATAACCACTGCGCTGCGCCAGCGCCACGGCGTCCAGCGTTTCCGTGAGCGTGCCGATCTGGTTGAACTTCACCAGCAATGAATTGGCCGTGCGCGCATCAATACCCCGTTGCAGTCGCACCGGATTGGTCACGAACAGGTCATCGCCAACCAACTGCACCCGCTCTCCCAGTCGTGCCGTCAGCGCGGCCCAACCGGCCCAATCATCTTCGCCCATACCGTCTTCGATGGAGATAATCGGATAGTCCGCCACCAGTTTGGCGTAGTACTCAACCATTTGATCAGAGGTCAGGATTTGGTTTTCCCCCGCCAGGTTATATTTACCACCCTCATAAAACTCCGTCGCCGCGACATCCAGCGCCAGGGCAATTTCAGACCCCAGTTTATACCCTGCATTTTCAATCGATTTCACGATCACATCCAACGCCTCGCGCGTGCTGGACAGGTTAGGCGCGAAACCGCCCTCATCCCCGACGTTAGTGCTTAAACCTTTGCTCTTAAGATTTGATTTAAGTACCTGAAAAATCTCAGAACCTGCTCGCACAGCCTCTGTCAGATTGGCAACGCCTACGGGCATCACCATAAACTCCTGGATATCAATCGGATTATCCGCATGGGCGCCGCCGTTGACGATATTCATCATCGGCACCGGCATGACATGCGCATTCGCCCCGCCCAGATAGCGATACAATGGCTGCCCCGTTTCATCTGCCGCAGCCTTTGCCACCGCCAGGGATACGCCCAAAATCGCATTCGCGCCCAGCCGGGATTTGTTCGCCGTGCCGTCCAGGCGGATCATCGCCTGATCAATCTCACGCTGGTCGAGCGCCAGCATGCCCGTTACGGCATCAGCGATTTCTCCCCGCACCGCCGCAGCTGCTTTTTGAACTCCCTTGCCGCCGAAACGTTTTTTATCGCCATCACGCAACTCATGCGCCTCATGCGCGCCGGTCGAAGCGCCAGACGGCACCGCAGCCCGCCCCATCGCGCCGGATTCCAAATAAACGTCAACTTCAAGCGTCGGGTTCCCCCGGCTGTCTAAAATTTCGCGAGCGGCAAGGTTGGTGATGATAGGCATGTTATGCTTCCAGTTATCAATGCCACAGCTATATTAAAGGAACGGCGCCGGATCAAGCCGATAGCCGTTATTTATCTTTATATTTTCAGCACCAGCCATGAATCGTTTTTTGATACCACCCTTCTTATATTTATAAAATGCATGCAATTGCCGCCTTTTTTGCCGGATTAGGACAGAATTTTTTAGGGTTATTGCACAGCATAAGTTTGGGCATCGGCACATTTATTTTTATTTGCGCTGTGATATTTATGATTTTGATCCCCGAAATCATGCCGCCCGCACCGCAAAACACGCCGGCCGATAAAAACGATAGGCGATTATTGCGATTGTTATCCATGAACGTATTATCAAATGCCAAGAAAAAGCCCGCTCCGGCTGTGCAGGTTAATGTCGCGCATCCAGAGGATAATCAGCCTTTGATTCAAGTTGCAGATGGCACGGATGTTCATACGAATCCGGATATGCCGCAGGAAGAGCAAAGAACAGATTGAAATAGTGAAAATAAACTTAGCCGTAAACAGGCTGGACCAGTCCACCTTCGCTACGCTACGGCGCGACAGCTTTCTTATCTTTAGCCGAAATGGCGGAACCTAGAACACTGGCTTGCCGAGCCGAAGTTTTTGTTCGCAAAACAAAAACGAAGGCTGGTGGGCGGCGAGGGGATCGAACCCCCGACCCTTTCGGTGTAAACGAAACGCTCTACCGCTGAGCTAGCCGCCCACTTTTTGGCCTTAGGGGGCGTGTTTTAAGCGATATAGGCAAACAAAGTCAATGACTAAAAAGAATTGGCCCAAAAGAACTAATGCATCGCGGTGGCGGGTTGCCTGTGCGCGGCGGCATGGTTCAGGCTTTCCGTCATTGCGACAACATCCGTATGCTGCAATTTGCCGCTGTGATCGATGTCTTTCAGAATATTGTCCAATACCTCAGCCTTGCCGGCGCCCAGCATTTTTTTAACCTCGGCGTAATTTTTATGCTTCATTTCATCCTGCACTTTGTCCCAGTACATCTGGCTCGCCAGGCCCCAGCGCGGCCCCAATTCTTTATAATGTTTTTCCAGCGTCGGTTGATCAGGAATGCGCGGCGGCTGGATGTCTTCGGCTTTCGTCATTTCATTCTTGGGTGGATTAAACGTCAATGTGGTCTGCACAGTCGATAAGCCTTCTTTAACCGGCGCGCCTTGCAGCTTTGGAACCGTTTTAACCGGCGGCGTATTGGGGGGTGTCGTGAATTCCGGTTCAAGCAAAAGATCAATCGGCAGCGAAGCTGGCGCCGGATTGTTATTATCTACAATGCTTTTGAATTGATCTACATTCTGGCTGATGACTTGCATCAATTCCGGGTTTTCTTTGATAAAATTTGCCGCCAGTTCCTGATACTTATCCGGCTCTATTTGCCTGCCCTTAACATGCATAGGCGTATTAGCCTCACCATGCCCCAAAGCCTTGACAAAGAGACGTGGATCCTGGTGGAGGCTTTTTAAATAAACCGCCAGCTGCACATAATGCGGGCCTTCTTTTTGATTATTAAATTCGCCGGTCCAGTCGGCGTCCATCCGCGTGAACAGCTTCGCAATATTCTCATTTAACTCTGCGGGGGTAAAGCTTGGCATAAAAACCTCTAAGAACATTCCACCACATCGGGTTTAAATTTCCGTAAAGAATAGATAGAATTATCGATAAATTGTTGCTGTAACCTTTTGTCTCAGCCGCGCGAATAAAACAGCAGGAGAGCCAATCATGGAAAAATCAAAATCCGGTTTTATCGCCAAGGCATTGGGCCTGGCGGGCGCTGCCACGGTGGCTTGCGGCATCGGCAGCGCGCAGGCGATGTCCCTGCCCGCCCCAACCGTGGATGAAACGCAAGCGCAGCACGCCAGCGCGCAATCCATCGTCCTGGCGGGCGGTTGTTTTTGGGGTATTCAGGCCGTGTTTCAGCATTTGCGCGGCGTGCAAAGCGCCGTATCCGGTTACGCGGGCGGCACGGCGGAAACCGCCAATTACCGCGCCGTTTCAACGCGCATGACCGGACACGCGGAATCGGTTCAGGTCACCTATGATCCGTCACAGATCACATTAGGCAAAATTTTACAGGTATTTTTCAGTGTTGCGCATAATCCGACGGAACTCGACCGCCAGGGGCCGGATACCGGCCCGGAATACCGTTCGGCGATTTTTTATTCGTCGCCCGAACAAAAAGCGATCGCGGAAAAATACATCGCGCAATTGGATGCGGCGCGTGCATTTGATGCGCCCATTGTGACAAAACTTGAACCCCTGGAAACGTTTTATAAGGCCGAGGATTACCACCAGGATTATGCGCGATTAAATCCGCTCAACCCTTATATCATGATCAACGATGCGCCAAAGGTTCGCGCGTTGAAAAGTGAGTTTCCGGATTTATATACTGAAAAATAAATCCCCCCCTCCAGGGGGAGGAAAAGATTATTTTTTAGCAAAACTCTCCCGCGCCAGTTCCGCCACACCTGCGATGGAACCGATAACGCCGGATGCCTCCAGCGGCATCATGATGATTTTCTGGTTAGGCGCGGAGGCGATGGCTTTCAATGCCTCCACATATTTCTGGCCGATGAAATAATTCAACGCGTTAACATTGCCGCCCGCAATCGCGGCGGAAACAACCTGCGTTGCCTTGGCCTCCGCATCAGCGCTGCGTTCACGCGCTTCGGCATCGCGGAATGCGGCCTCGCGGCGGCCTTCGGCATCCAGAATGGCGGATTGCTTGCCGCCTTCGGCGCGCAAAATAGCGCCTTGTTTTTCGCCTTCGGCCTGTAAAATTTCTGCGCGTTTGTCGCGCTCCGCCTTCATCTGCCGCCCCATGGCGTCGATGATATCTTTGGGCGGCGACAGATCTTTGATTTCAATCCGCGTAACCTTCACGCCCCACGGGCTGGTCGCCGCATCCACCACCTGCAACAAACGTTCATTGATGAAATCACGTTTCGATAGCACTTCGTCCAAATCCATCGAGCCAATCACGGTGCGCAAATTCGTCTGCGCCAGATTGATGATGGCGTATTTCAAATTCTGCACTTCATAAGCCGCCTGGGCTGCATTAATGACCTGATAATAAACCACGCCGTCCGCAGTGACCTGTGTGTTATCGCGCGTGATCACTTGCTGCGACGGCACATCCAGCACGATTTCCTGCATCGAGATTTTATAAGTCACCCGCTCCACAAACGGCGTCAGAAACGCAAGGCCTGGCTGCAGGGTTTTGGTATATTTCCCGAACTGTTCAACCAGCCAGTTTTGACCTTGCGGCACCGTTTTGATGCTGGCGAAAGCCAGATACAGCGCAAAAACCAATAGAATAACGATTACCGTTTCAAAGCCCATAATGCCCTCCCCAATCACGTTGGCGCGATTCTAACCGGATGCAACAGCATGTAAAGCATGAAAAATCACATCCGCATCGGCGCCCGGTTTAACGGCATCTTCGGTTAAAATCCGGCGCCATTTGCGAGCGCCGGGAATGCCCTGGAACAACCCCAATATATGCCGCGTGATGGCGGATAGCCTGGTGCCGCGCGTGAGTTGCTGTTCGATATAAGGCAGCATTTCATGGACAATATCCTGCGGCGTTTTAACATTCGGTTTTTGCAGGATTTCATTTTGCAATTCATTCAGCCACCAGGGATTTTGATAAGCTTCCCGCCCGATCATCACGCCGTCGGTGTGGCGCAGGTGTTCGCGCACTTCGGCCGTCGTTTTGATGCCGCCATTTATCACGATTTGCAGTTGCGGGAATTCCTGTTTGATGCGGTAAACGTGATCGTAAATCAGTGGTGGAACCGTCCGGTTTTCCTTAGGACTAAGGCCTTTTAAAATCGCCTTGCGCGCGTGGATGATGAACGTATCGCATCCCGCCGCCGCGACGGTTTCGATAAAGTGTTTTAAGAATTCATAACTGTCCTGATCATCAATCCCAATGCGCGATTTCACTGTGACGGGAATTCGCGCCGCGCGCCGCATCGCCGCCACGCTCGCCGCGACGGTTTGCGGTTCCGCCATCAGGCAAGCGCCAAATGCGCCTTCTTGCACCCGGTCCGACGGACAGCCGCAATTCAGGTTAATTTCGTCATAACCCCATTGCTCTCCGATTTCCGCACAGCGCGCGAGCGCATCGGCATCATTGCCGCCCAATTGCAGCGCCAGCGGTTTTTCCGCCGCGTCAAAGCCCAGCAATTTTTCCCGATCCCCATGCATAATCGCCGGTGTCGTCACCATCTCCGTATAAAGCAAAACATCCGGCGCGATCAGCCGGTGAAAAAACCGGCAATGCCGGTCCGTCCAATCCATCATCGGGGCGACGGACACAAGACGCGAGAAGCTAGAGGCGAGATTATTTTCTCGCATCTCGCCTCTAGCTTCTCGCTTCTGCATTTTGCGCATAGCGCTGAATGCGCTCCACCATCGCGAAAAAGCCGTTGCGGCGGTTGACGGATAGGTGTTCTTCCATGCCCAGCGCGGTGAAAATTTGGTTGATGTCGGTGGATAAAACTTCGGCGGGCGTGCGGCCGTTGTAGATGATAAGTAAAATCGCGATCAGGCCGCGGACGATATGTGCGTCGCTGTCGGCGGTGAATTGCATGGCGGGTGTGGTTTGGATGGGTTTCAGCCAAACTTGCGACATACAGCCCACAACGCGCCAGGTTTCGCTGCGGTCGGCTTCGGGAAACGGCGGCAGGTTTTTGCCCAGGTCGATCACATAACGATAGCGGTCCTGCCAGTCTTCCAGCAGCGCGAAATCTTCTTTGAGTTCATCGACCGTCATTCGCCGACCACCAGCAATGCACCGCGATTACGCGCGTTTTGGATGCTGAACCACAGGACAATGACGCCGATGATCATATAAATGACATTCAACCCCACCGCCCACCACATTTGCGCGGCGTCGAAAGTGCCGTGAATAATGATCGCGCGCATGCCTTCAAAAATGTGGGAAGATGGCAGGATGAATGCAATGACTTGCAGCCACGCGGGCAAGGTTGAGATCGGATAAAACACCGCCGACATCGGCGCGATGGCATAGACGATCATCCAGGCCAGGACCTCGGCGCCTTGGCCGAAACGCATGATGACGCTGATGACCAAAAAGCCAAACCACCAGCCCATCCACATCAGGCAGATAATAAACCCAATCAGCGGCAGACCGAGCGTGAAAATGTTATAATGATAAAATACGATAGCGAGCAGCATCGCGGGCAAAACCGAAATCGTCGCGCGCATGATGGAGGAGATAATCAGCGCCGCCATCCATTCATGCGGCCTGAGCGGCGAAATGAACAAATGACCAAGGTTACGCGACCACAATTCTTCCAGAAATCCAACCGAAACGCCGAGTTGCGAGCGGATAAGCAAATCCCACAATAACGCGCCCGCGATAAAAAGCGAGACGCCATAAGCAAAATTGTTCACATGCTGCACCAGATAAACACTGGTAAAGCCCCACATGATCATCTCCAGCGTCGGCCAAAAGGCGAGCTCGACGAGGCGCGGCCAGGATGAACGCATAAGATAAACATAACGCTGCAAGACCGCGCCTATGCGCTCTAAACTATGCCGCATCTTGATCCTCACCTTGATCTTCTCGGGCGATGGAGAGGAAAACTTTTTCCAGGTTTTCTTCGCCGTAACGCGCCACCAGTTCCATGGGTGTGCCTTGGTCGACCAAACGGCCGCCTTTCATCATCAACACGTGATCGCAGAGCTGTTCGACTTCGGCCATGTTGTGCGATGCCAGTAAAATCGTCGCGCCGGTTTGCGCGCGGTAATTGGCGATAAATGTCCGCATTTGATCCGCGCTGTCGGGGTCGAGCGACGCGGTGGGCTCATCGAGCAGCAAAACTTTGGGTTTGTTCAACATCGCTTTCGCCAGCGCGACGCGCGTTTTTTGTCCGGCGGAAAGTTTGCCCGCTTTGCGGTTCAGCAAATGCGTAAACCGCAATTCATGCGCGATTTCATCAATGCGCGCGCGCAGGTTTGGAATATTATAAAGCCCGCCGTAAATTTGCAGATTTTGCGCCACCGTCAATCGGTACGGCAATTCCACATAAGGCGAAGAAAAATTCATAAATGGCAGCGCGCGGAAACGGTCATGCACCATGTCAACGCCCAGCACGCGCACGGTCCCGGATGTGGGCAGCAATACGCCGAGCAGCGCGCCCATCGTCGTCGTTTTGCCCGCGCCGTTCGGGCCGAGCAGGCCGACCAATTGACCTTGCGGGATGGAAAAAGACAAATCCTCCACCGCCGTCACGGCGCGGTAGCGTTTGGAAAAATTCCGGATTTCAATAGCATCCATGCGGTTTATATAATCGCCGCGCCACGCAAAAGCAAATAATTAACGCGGTGTGCGCACCAGCGAGCGCCCCTCGGAATCGCGCAAGACTTTATCGACGTAGCGGCCTTGGAATAAATTAATGCCGACTTTTTTACCAACGATTACAGCCTCTTCATTATCGCAGCGCGAGAGGATGACGCGTGATAAGGCACTATCGTCATTCTCACTTTTAATGTCGGCGGCCATGCGTTCGAAATCGATATGCGACATGGCGGGATTCCAATGCATTTTTACAAAATCAAAGGCCAGCTTATTGCGGTCCACAAAAGGCGCCGTGAAATGCGTCAAACCGTCCAAACAAATCCGATACCCACGATCCGCCACATAATCACGCGCGAACATATAGGCCGCCATATCGGAAAAGACATCCACGGTTTGCAGCTCAATCACCAAACGGCCACGCAAACCTGAACTGACGCGCTGATCAAATTTCGCGAAATCAGATGACAATAACGTCGCCACGTTCATGTTAAAACTAAATGCCCGCGTGGAGCGTTCGCCCTCCTCCGCCAGATAAACCAACATACGGCGGTCAAGCACGCCCGTTAGATATTGAAACAACCAACGGTTACCCGTCAGATCTACGCCGGGCACCACCTGCGCCTCTAAATCAGCAATGGAGACGTATAATTCATGGAATATCGGCACGGGTTTCGCGCCTGACACCGCACAAATCGGCTGATTTCGGATCATGTTAGACAAGTCCGCATTAGCCAAAGAGTCTTCAAGCCAACCCAATTGATCGGGATTAATCGTTACTCTATTTTCTTGTTTGGTATCAGCCATATCTTTCGGCTGACCCGTTTGTGTGGAATGATACATACGCTTCGCCAATTCCATCAGGGCGTTATATTCCTTATCCAGTTTATACCAGCTCGTAAAACCGCCCGCCGTCACATAATCATCCAATTTATTCATAATCATCGGATCGGCGGAAAACAAGTAACGCAATTTAACGACCGCTTCATTCAATTTATCCAGTGCATTAACCTGACCGATGAAAACGATATCGTTGTTGCGCAGCGTGAACATCCGCCCTTCGAATTGCGCCAACAGGCTTTCAAAAGTATTCAAAGCAACGCGGATATGATGCGGGCGGCGGTTATAAGGCTGAAGGCGCGACAAGTGACAGATCAATGCAACCCGGTCGTTTTTACGCGGCGCCAACCGTTCAAGATAATCCACCAGCGCAAATTCGCTGCTTTGCTGAGGCGTGTTAAAGTCAGTTTTCATGCTGGTCAAAACCGGGATTCATTGCCATAAGTACCATTGGTTTTAACCCTTGGCAATTCGGTCTGTCGCATGTCCTCCGTTAACATCAGCTTTGAGCAATCCCGCCATCTGCATGATTTGCTGGCGAGTTTCGGCCGCTGCCGCGTTCTGGTCATCGGCGATTTTATGTATGACCGTTTCACGCACGGTTCCGTCGACCGCATTTCACCTGAAGCGCCCATTCCTGTTTTCCGCGTGCGGCATAATCACGAAATGCTGGGCGCGGCGGGTAATACGGCGCTGAATATCGTCGCGGCGGGCGGTACGGCAACATTGCTTAGCGTGATCGGTGACGATCCGATCGGTGAAAAAGCGCGGCAATTGGTGCGCGAACAAATCGGTCCGGAAAGCATCCTGGTGGCGGAGGCGAAACGCCAGACGACAATTAAACAACGCTATATCGCCAGCAATCAGCAATTGTTGCGCGCCGATACGGAAATGACGATTCCAATTGGCGCGGATGCGACGCGCGATTTGCTGGCAGCCTATGACGCCGCCTTGCCGCAATGCCAAGTGGTTTTGATTTCCGATTATGCCAAAGGCGTTTTAACGGATGAAGTTCTATCAGCTTTGATCAACCGTGCGCGCGGCGCGGATAAACCCGTATTAGTGGATCCCAAGCGTAAGGATTTTCGCGGCTATAGCGGCGCAACCGTCGTTAAACCAAACAAAAAAGAAATTTCCGAAGCCATCGGCCGCGCCGTTCAAAGCGATGAGGATGTTCTGGCGGCAGGCAAGGAGTTGCTCGCCCTCGCCAATTTGGAATACCTGTTAATCACGCGCGGTGAGGATGGCTTGACCGTGCTGGATAAAACCGGCGCCAACCATATCGCCGCGATACGCCGCGAAGTTTGGGATGTTTCCGGCGCGGGCGATACGGTGATCGCCCTGCTCGCGCTCGGCATGGCGGCGGGCGGCAGCGTGGTGGACGCGGCGCGCCTGGCAAACCTGGCCGCAGGGATTGTGGTGGGCAAGGTCGGCACGGCGACTGTCAGCGCGCTGGAATTATCGCACGCAATTGATGCGGCGGATGAAGAGATTGAAACACAATCCGAATTGCAAAATGTTATGTCGCTGGATCAGGCGGTGGAACAGGTTTCGCGCTGGCGCCGTTTGGGATTGAAAATCGGATTTACAAACGGGGTGTTTGATTTGCTGCACCCCGGTCATTTGTCGTCCCTGCGCACGGCGAAGGCGGAATGCGACCGCTTGATCGTCGCCATCAACAGCGATACCTCTGTGCGGCGCCTTAAAGGTCCAGATCGTCCCATTCAGGATGAAATCCACCGCGCCGCGGTTCTGGCTGCGCTGGGCCACGTCGATCTGGTGGTGATCTTTGAAGAGGATACGCCGCAGCGCGTGATTGAGGCACTTTTGCCTGATGTGCTTATCAAGGGCGGTTATCAGCCTGATGATATCGTCGGCGCGGATGTCGTGCGCGCCCACGGCGGCCGCGTGGTGATCCCGCCGATTATCGATGGCTTCAGCACCACAAACATCATCAAAACCCGTGGAATCCGGAGAGGATAAATGACTGTTACGTTTCCCATGCCCAAATCATTAAATGATTATCTGCATCAATCCGTCGCGGCCATTAACGCCAGCATGTCCGACGACATCAGCATCGCGATGAACAAGGCGATTGATGTGACGGTGACGGCGCTCCGCGCGGGCAAGCCCCTCCTCACCTGCGGCAACGGCGGCAGCGCGGCGGATGCTTCGCACATCGCGGGCGAACTCGTCGGGCGGTTTTTCCGCGAACGCAAACCTTATAACGTTATCAGTTTGTGCGATAACTCTGTTGCCTTTACCGCCATCGGCAACGATTACAGTTACGAAGAAATCTTTTCCAAACAAGTGCAAGCTTACGGCCAACCGGGTGCAGTGCTGATCGGCATTACAACCTCCGGCAATTCTAAAAATGTCCTGGCCGCCATGCGCGCCGCAAAGGAAATCGGCATGACCAACATCGCCTTTACCGGCGAAGGCGGCGGCAAATGCGCGGAACTAGCGGATGTTTTGCTGGCCGCTAATGCCAAAGTTACCCCTATCATCCAGCAAGTCCACGAATGCTGGTACCACTATTTCTGCATGGTGGTGGAGGAGCAGTTAGCTTAACCGAGCTGAAAGCCTAATTTCGTTCCTAAGCTCACAATTTCTTCTTTGGTTTTGCCAGATACATAAGCGTTTCCCTTCAGCATATATTGGGCAGTATCAAATTTACGGCAGGCATGATAATTTGGATATGTTCCTCCTGAACTCATGCTCTCAGCTTCCGCGAGAAAAGCGCGCCCAATATCGTGCTGGAGTTTAATAAATTGGTTTCTATGCGGAAATCCTATTTTCTGGCCCATATTTTCCAATATAGCCTTTCCTGCCAAGGCAGTAAACCAACCGTCCCAAGCCGTTTCGAGACGTCCTTTAGTAAGGGACTCTCTGCCTCGGGCACAACCTCTTTCAAATTGTTGCATTGGTGTTTCATCCATACCTTATCCCCTTTGTTCTATTCTATTGTTACTTAAAAATTACCATAGAATCTTGCAAGTAATAAGAAAAAATAACTCCTTGAAAATACGAGATTTATTTCTTCCGGCTCTTCAACGCCGCCCCGATAAAACTCACAAACAGCGGATGTGGATCAAAGGGTTTGGATTTTAATTCCGGGTGAAATTGCACGCCGACGAACCACGGATGGTCGCGGCGTTCGATCATTTCCGGTAATTCGCCGTCGGGCGACATGCCGGCGAAAACCACACCCGCTTTTTCCAATTGCGATTTGTATTTAATGTTTACTTCATAACGGTGACGGTGGCGTTCGGAAATATTCGCCTTGCCGTAAATTTTTCGCAATCGGCTGCCCGTTTTAATTGCGCAAGGGTACGCGCCCAGGCGCATCGTGCCACCCAGATCGCTGCGGTTCGTGCGGCGATGCTTCACCCCGCCCTGCTCCCATTCCGTCATCAAACAGACAACGGGATTTTTGCACGGCCCGAATTCTGTTGAACTGGCATCGGGCAAGCCGACCAGATTCTGCGCCGCTTCCAAAATCGCCATTTGCATGCCGAAACAGATTCCGAAATAGGGAATTTTTTTCTCCCGCGCATAACGGATCGCGGCGATTTTGCCGTCCGTGCCGCGCACGCCGAAACCGCCCGGCACCAGGATTGCATTGGCGTGCGACAAGCGCGCGGCCAATGCTTTTGGCGATAATTCCTCGGCATCGATCCAATCCAGATCGACTTTGGCGTTATTCGCGATGCCGCCGTGGTTCAACGCCTCAATCAGCGATTTATAACTGTCTTTCAATGACGTATATTTCCCCACAATCGCCACGCGGGTTTTATACTTAGGATCATTAATCCGGTCCGTAATTTTCTGCCAGCGCGTCAGGTCTGGTTTTTTCGCCTTCATGCCGAAATGCGCCAAAACCTGGTCGTCCAGCCCCTCGGCGTGATAGGCTTCGGGCACGCCGTAAATGGTTTTCACGTCATAGGCCGCGATCACCCGCTCCGGCCGCACATTGCAAAACAGTGCGAGTTTTTTCCGCTGTTCCGCCGGTATCGCCTGCTCCGCGCGGCAGAGCAGCATATCGGGCTGTATCCCCGCCGATTGCAATTCCTTCACGCTGTGCTGCGTCGGTTTGGTTTTTAATTCGCCCGCCGAAGCGATAAAAGGCATCAGCGTAAGATGCACAAACATCGTCTGTTTCGCCGTTAATTCGTTGCCGAGCTGGCGGATGGCCTCGAGAAACGGCAGGCCTTCAATATCCCCCACCGTGCCGCCGATTTCGCAAATCACAAAATCCGCGCCGGGCGCTTCGCCGCGAATAAAGGCTTTTATTTCATCCGTGATATGCGGAATAACCTGTACCGTGCCGCCCAGATAGCCGCCCTGGCGCTCACACGTAATGACGTTCTGGTAAATCCGGCCTGTGGTGATGCTGTCGTTGCGCGTCGCCGCGACGCCCGTGAAACGCTCATAATGGCCAAGATCAAGGTCGGTTTCCGCCCCGTCGTCGGTCACAAAAACCTCGCCATGCTGATAAGGCGACATCGTGCCCGGATCAACGTTCAAATAGGGATCAAGTTTGCGGAGCCGGACCTGATAACCCCGCGCCTGCAACAGCGCGCCCAGCGCCGCCGCCGCAATGCCTTTGCCAAGTGAGGAAACCACGCCGCCGGTGATAAATACGTATCGCGTCATGGGAGCAGACAATAGCGCAGTCTAGAAAAAACTCAAGGATATTTATGATTCAAGTTTTGGGTATAGGCAATCTTCCCGTTTTTTCAGCTCTGCCGCCATTATATTTTTTAATTCCTTTTCCCGGACACCTTTAACCGGCGAATATCGGAATACATCACGCAATTCATTTTCAGGGTAAAAGACTAAATTACAACTTGCGGCTGAAAGCTGTTTTTCAACATCGGATTGACCAACCGCTTCATTTTGGTCGATCACGCTGTCTTTTGCCGGTATAATTCCTTCACCCTCAATATTCACTCGCCATCCCGCCGCATAGATTTTAAAATCTTCGAAAGCGATATAGTAATCCTGATTATCATTTGGGGGCGCGTATACTTTTTGTTTCGCATCCGGATCATTGGCGCATAAATCCACATAAGAAGCGCAAATATTCGGCATATCAGCTTTTAAAAATTCTTGACGGAAATAAGGCGCAGCCTCAGCAAGAGCAGCACTAAACAATAAGAAAAAACCTTCACTCTTGTCCTCAACTTGCGGCACAGGTATCTTATGCGCCCGATTTAGCATTTCACCGAACGATCCATCGACCGCATCACACATTGTATCCAAAAGCGCTCTTAAATTGACGTATAAAGATTCCGTCATTTTCTATTTTCCCTTAAAAATACTGCTTAAAGATCGAAATTAGGGCGCGCAAAAATTCTTTGCCCTAGCGTTGACCCAATATTGATTAAAGCGGGCAGCAAATCCGTCGCGGTCATACTGCGGCCCAATTGAGAACCTATCGCGGCCTGTGCGTGATAATGAACGCCGGCCGCGGCCGCTTTGAATGGCGGCATCCCCTGCGCCAGCAAGGAACCGATCATCCCCGCCAGAACATCGCCCGTCCCCGCAGTCGCCAGGCATGCCGGGGCGCCTTGATTAATAATCGTCTCCTGTCCATTCTGAGCGATTAAGGTTTCCGGGCCTTTTAAAAGCACAACCGAAGGAATATGGGCGGTGGCGTTCTCAACCGCGCTCTGACGCTCTTCAATCGGGCCGAACAATCGCAGGAATTCGCCTTCGTGCGGCGTCAGTACGACTTTATCATGCAACGCGGGAAATAGTTCTTCCGCGCGGCCTTTGAAAGCCGTAATCGCGCCCGCATCCAGCACACATGGCTTGCCGGTTGCCAATACGGCCAGAGCCAATCGCGGCAAATCATCCCACAATTTGTCCCCCGGCGCAAAACCTGGCCCAATGACAAAGGCGCTATTTGTGGGCCCCTGCAGCATCTCCACCGCTTGGTCCACAGTGTCAAACGCCCTGACAACAATATGAGGCTCGCATTTAAGAGAGTTCGCAATCAGATATTCCTTATCGCACAACAGCGTTACAATTCCTGCTCCCATGCGCGGCGCGGCGGTGGTTGCCAGGTATGATGCCCCCAAACCCTGGCTGCCGAGCATCACCATATGCCCGCGTGAGTATTTATGCGCATCAGACGCAAGTTTCGGCAAATCAGATTGCCAAACATCGAAAGCATTTCTTAATGTCATGGCGAAATCGTGGCATTATCTGGCTATAATGTCAACAAAATGAAGGCCTTTCACGGCAACACGCCCGTTTTTACAGGAGAATAAAAACCCTTTAAACTATCTTTTCCATGGCGCGGCACGCGGTATAATTGCGTCATGAGCCAGGGCAAACATTCGCACATTCTGAACGCTTCATCAAACCTGCTCGGGATTTGTTTTGTGATTATCACGGGCCTGAAACTGACGGGGATGAGCGCAAAAACCTGGGCGGATGAATTCAGCGCTTTTGCCGCAATCAACCTGTTGGGCGCATCCGTGCTGTCTTATTTATCCATGCGAGGAAATGATAAGCGCGCCTTGCAATATGAAAATTGGGCGGATTATATGTTTTTAATTGCGCTCTTTGCCTTATTCTTCGCCGTGGCGATATTTTATATGGATATTTTGTAGATCACTTATCAGTCGGCACGGCGGGCGCGGACGGTTTCACCGGTTCGGATTTCACGGGTACAACTGGAGTAACAGGCACGGCAGGCGCAGCGGCGCTGGAACCTGCCGCAGGGATTTGATCCAGAATACTGGTATTCCTATGCATACCGGACAGCACCACCAATCCCAGGCTGGTCAGCATAAAACCAAAGGCCAAAATAATCGTCGTGCGCGTGAGCAAATTGGCGCTGCCGCGCGGCGTCATAAAACCGCCCATGGATGATGTGGATGACGTCAGACCGCCGCCGTCAGCGGAGGGTTGCAGCAAAATCACGCCAATCAGGGCCAGCGCGATGAACATGTGAAGGACTAAAATGACGGTTTCCATGGGCCTGTTATGGCAAACTTTCCGCCTCTTTGGCAATAGCGATAAACTGCTGGGGCTGTAGGGACGCCGCCCCGACCAGCACGCCATCCACATTCGGCAGGGCCAGGATATCACGCGCGTTCATGGCATTAACCGAACCGCCGTACAAAATATGGACGTTGTGAAACCCGCTTTCCGCCGTCAGTTTTTTGATAAAATCGTGCATCACGGCGATCTCCTGTGGCGTCGCAGGCGCGGCCCCGGCGACGGATGAAATCGCCCAGGAAGGTTCATAGAGGATAAAAAGTTCTTCGTCTTTTTTATCGTCATAGACGGATAGGGAATCCAGAACCTCGGTCCTCACAATCGTTTCAGACCGCCCGGCCTGGCGTTCTTCCAGATTTTCACCCACGCAAATAATGGGTTTCAATCCCGCCGCGCGCGCCTGCCCCGTTTTCTCCACGATACAAGCAGGCGTTTCCGCATGATGCCGTCGCCGTTCGGAATGACCGACGATGACGAATTTACAGCGCTGCTCTGCCAGCATCGGCGCGCTGATATCACCCGTGCGCGCGCCCTTTTCCATAATGCTGCAATCCTGCGCGCCCAGTTCACCCACGCCGCGCAAATCCGCAAAAGCCGACAACAGCGTAAAAGGCGGGCAAATCACCGGCACCGCCCGCTGAAACGGCCCCGCCGCCCGCAGCGCCGCCAGCGTTTCCATCGCCAGCGCGTAATCGCCGTTCATTTTCCAGTTTGCTACTATATATCTTTGCCGCGGTTGCATGATTGCCTCTTTGACCGCAATCTTTTATAGAAAACCTATCGCAAATCCAGTGAGAAAATAATGCTCCAAAAAATCGGCAAACGCACGAAAACCATCCTCGGCACCTTGTTGTTCGTGCCCATCATCGGCTCGTTCCTGATTTGGGGCATCAGCGATATGGTAAAAGCCGTCGGGGTTTCACGTTATGCCGCGACGGTGGGCAATACGACAATTTCAACGCAGGAATTCAGTAATGCCTACCGGCGCCAACTCGACGGCATGCGCCGTCAGGGTATGAAAATCGACGCTGATATGGCGCGCCAGCTGGGCATCGGGCAGCAGATTTTGCGCAACCTGATCGAACGCCAATTGCTGTTACAGGCCGCGCATGATTACGGCATCGTCGTTGGTGACCAAACCGTGGCGGCGGAAATCCAAAAAGAAAAATCATTTTACGACGACAACGGCAAATTCAGCCGTGATAAATTCAAAAACCTGCTCGCCAATGCGGGCGTGGGCGAACAGGAATTCGTTTCCGGCCTGCGCGGCGATATGTCCATTCGCTTGCTGCTGAATGCTTTGCAGGCCTCAGCCCAGCCGCCTGCCAACCTGCCCCGCGCGCTTTATACCCTACAGAAATCCATTTATGCGGCGGATGTTTACACGCTGCCACATGACGCCATGGGCGTCGCTCGCGCGCCGACGGAGGCTGAGTTAAAAACCTTTTACGATGCGCACAAAGATCATTATCAACGTCCCGAAATGCGCCGGGGTGTAGTAGCGGTTCTATCGCTGAAAGACTGGGGAGAAAATGCCAAGCCCAGCGATCAAGATTTAAAAAATATCTATGAAGCGCACAAAGCAGAGTTTACCATCCCCGAAGAACGCAGTGTGCAATTCGTCGCTCTGCCTGATGAAGCCAAAGCGCACCAAGTCGCCGAGGCCGCGCGCGGCGGCATTAAATTGGCCGACGCCGCTGCAAAAATAAACGGTGCGCCCGTAGCATTAAAAACCATGGAAGATGTAAAGCCCGGCACCTTGCCCGCCGACCTGGACAAAACAATTTTTAAACTCCCGCGCGGCGAAACCAGCGAACCCGTGAACACCGCGCTTGGCTGGTATGTGATGCAAATTACAAATATCCGGCCCAGCGCAACCGTGCCCATGGCGCGGATTAAGGATAAATTGATTGAAAGCTGGCGCCAGGACCGCAGCAGCGAAGATTTACCAAAGCTATTGAATAAAATTGACGACGGCATCGCGGGCGGGTCATCATTGGAAGAAATTGCGAAAACTTATCATCTGCAATTGCGGCAATTGCCGTTGGCGGATCAACAAGGCCATGGTTTGGATGCAGCCACGCTGACTGATAAAAATACCAAAGAAATTTTGGCGGCGGAATTTAAACAGAACCAGGGCGAAGTCGGCAACGTATTCGAAACCTCCGGCGGTGATTATGCGCTATTACGTGTGGATGAGGTCAAACCCACAGCTGTGCCGCCACTGGCCGCTATTCATGATCAAATCGTGACCGATTGGAAAAAATTCAATCAACGGCAATTGGCGGAGGATGCCGCGCGCAAATTAGCGAACGATTGGCGCAAGGGCGGCAACGTGGCCGATGAAGCCAAAAAAATCGGCGCAACCATGGCGGCGCGCAATGATCTGAGCCGCGACCAGGCGCAAAAAACGCAAAAACCTGCAACTGGCATCGACCGCGCAATTTTGCAGGCTGATGGCGCGGGTACAGTTGTGACTGCTGCGGACGCGAACAATGAATATGTCGCGAAAATCCGCGCGATCGCGCCGCCGCCAGCGGCCAGCGTGACCGATGCGGTTCTCGGCGATATGCGCAACACCACATCCCAATGGGTGAAAAATGATTACACGCAATTGTTTTTAAACGCGCTGGAAAAACGTTATTCGGTTGAGATTAACGACAAGACGGTGAAACAAGTAGAGAATTCATCCAATTAAATTTCCCCGCCAAAGGAAGAAAGCTGTTACTTTTTGCTCTGCCGGTCATTGCTTCGCTTTGCCTTATGCTCATAAGGATTTTCACCCTTTTTCCGCATTAGACGCAGCGGCACACCGGGCAGATCTAAATCTTTACGCAAATGATTGAGCAAATATTTTTCATAACTCTGCGGCAATTCGTCCGGCCGCGAAATCCACAGTGCAAATGTCGGCGGGCGGGCCTTCACCTGCGTCATGTAACGCAATTTAATCGGACGGCCGCCAACCAATGGCGGCGGATGGTTCGCCGTCAATTCCATTAGCCAGCGATTTAATTTTCCCGTTGAAATGCGCTTGTTCCAAACCTGATAAACGCGAAATACGGCTTGCATCAATTCATCCATCTCACGCCCGCCGCGCAGAGCGGATAGTGTAATCACCGGCACGGCTTTGGCATTGTGAAACAATTCTTCCAGCTTACGCTCAATTGATTTGCGCACGGCGGTTTTATCCTTCACCAAATCCCATTTATTGATGACAAGAACCAGCGCGCGGCCCTCATCAATAATCATCTGCGTGATTTGCAAATCCTGTTTATCAAACAGCGTTTGCACATCCATGACGACGATGGCGACCTCAGCCAAGCGGATAATCCGCTGCGTATCCGTCACCGCCATTTTTTCCAGCGCGCTATCCACGCGCGAACGGCGGCGCAAACCCGCCGTATCCACCAGGCGGACGGCCTGATTATCATAATGCCAATCCACCGCGATACTGTCGCGCGTCAGGCCGGGTTCAGCGCCGACCATTACGCGCGGTTCATTCAGCAGCGAATTTAACAGCGTTGATTTACCCGCATTCGGCCGTCCGACGATGGCAAGCCGCAATGGCTTTTCATCTTCGGTTTTTGCTCCGCCGCGTTGGGGCAGAATTTTCAACGCCTCATGAATCAAATCCCGCACGCCGTCACCGTGCGATGCGGAAATCGCCAATGGCTCGCCTAATCCCAGACGGTGCGCCTCGGCGCGAACGGCAGGCGGACACTCGCTCTCAATTTTATTAATCACCAGAATGATTTTTTTATTCTGTTTCCGCAACCAACCCGCCAGCGACGCATCTAGCGGTGTCACGCCCACCCGGCCATCAATCACAAACAGCGCCGCATCCGATAGCGCCAGCGCGCGTGAAGTTTGCTCACGCATCCGCACAAACAAGCTGTCTTTTTTATCATCTTCCAATCCGGCAGTGTCATATAGCTGCACGTATCGTCCGGCCAAATCCACTTCGGCGGCGCGGTAATCACGCGTCACGCCCGGCACGTCATCGACAATCGCCAGCTGCCGCCCGGCCAAGCGATTAAACAATGTGGACTTGCCGACGTTCGGGCGCCCCAAAATGGCCAGTGTAGGTAACATTACCGGTACGCCACCACGTCGCCGTCCGCCGTGGTCCAGTAAATCATATCGCCCGCCACGATGGGATTTTCTGCGGGTTCCGGCAGATCTTTAACTTCTTTCACCACTTCACCCGTCGCGGCATCGCGCAATTGCGCCGTGCCACCGGAAGAAATCACAAGCACTTGGCCGTTTAATAATAGCGGTCCATACCAATAACTTTCCTTGATATCGTCATCGGATGGACTGTCACCTTCTTTGGGCGGTGGCGGCAATAAAGATTTCGACCAAAACTTGCTGCCATCTTTGCGCGCGATTGCGACCAACTGACCATTAATAGTAATTCCAAAAACCGTATCGCCGGACAAAGTCATCGGCTGTTCCATGCCAAAATCATCCGTCCAAACGCGGTCACCCAGGCGGCGTTCAATCGCGGCGCTGTTAGCGGCAAAATTCGCGGCAATCACCGCATCGCCCGCCAGCATCGGCGGCGCGCGCAGATCATGCAAAGTTGCCAGGTTATTGACCGGACGGCCGGTGGCCAAATTGTCCGTCCACAGCACCGAACCGTTACCAGGCGCAAGCGCGGTCACTTCACCCGAAGCATAAGGAACGATCACCATATCCGCATCCGCCGCAGGCGCGCCACCCGCGATCACGCCCGCTAATTCCTGTAAGCCATGATGCTGCCATAAAATTTTTCCGGTTGCGGCGTCCAGCGCAAAGGTCTGATCGCCGCGCGTGACAACATAAACCTTGCCATTCAAAACTACCGGCGCGGCGCGCGCAGGCGCATCCAAATCGGATTTCCAAATCAACGCGCCGTTTACAGTGGATAGCCCGAGAACCTGCGGATAACCATTGGTGACGTATAGCGTTCCATTATCCACCGCCATGCCGCCCGCCAGGGTTTTTTCAAACCATTTACGCGTGCTGACGCGCCATAATTGGTTGCCGTTCGACGCGTCCAGCGCCGTTACATACCCCTGCGCATCCATGGCATAGACTTTGCCATCCGCCGCCACAGGCCGCGCAGTTAATCGCATCCGGCCCGAAAATCCGGCGCCGATATTGGTGTCCCAAACTTGTTCAAATTTCGGCGTGATGGCGGCATGAATACCGGTTTGCGCCGCACTGACATTCAATTCCGACCACGCCGTAACCGCTTGCGGCGCGTCCAATTGCGGCTTGGCCGAATTGTTAGCGGGCGTTTCATCCGAACTTTGCAAGATGTCGTGACGCTCCCCTTCCAGCGGTTTATCGGGTTTTGAATCGAACCATGAACATCCCGCCAGCAAAAGCGTCAAAATCAATAACCCGTGTTTTGCGCGCATCGCCATCTTTACTGCACCGCTGCGGGCTGTCCGGAAAATTCAGCCGCGCGCCCGCGCATGGCCTGCGGCGATTTTGGATCACTGGCAATTTCACCATAAAGGTCGCGGCGTTTCTGCGCATCGGTTTCCGCCAGCGCGCGCAATTCCTGCGCCGCCGGTTGCCAAGGCGAATTTTGGCCGATTTTACCCAGCGCCGCCGCATCGCCGCCATTCGCCAGTAAAACACGCGCATAATCACGCACCGCATCCGGCGCGCCCGATTTCGCGACATTATCCAGCATGCGTTTTACATCATCCGGTTTATTCAAAATTTCATATTTCCCAGCGGCATAAAGCCATGTCAGAACGCGGCGATTACCTGTCGCCTTATGGGCGGCAAAATCCTCCAACGCCTTGGCATTTGCATCGGTCGCAGGCGCTTCGGATAAAACCAGTAACTCGGCCGTTTGTTGCCCGCTCACGCGCGCATCCCATGCGCGGTAAACTTGCAAACCCGCCGTCAAAACCACCAAGGCAACCGCAATCGCCAGAATGGATTGCCAATAATCGCGGAAAAAAGATAAAACCTCTTCCTGCTGGATATCCATATCCAGCATGGCCGCATTTTCTGTTTGTTGATCTTTGCTGAACATCTACGCCGCCTCTTCGCTTCGCCATTTGATATTACATCCCATGCTGGGAAATTGTTCGCGCGGCCCCTGGCTGGTTTTGGCGATCTGTTTCATAGCTTCCAATAATTCACGCTTGGCATTCGGCACGGGCTCCATGCGGCTTTCATCCAAACGGCCGCGGTATTGCAATTCACCCGCCGCATTGTAACCAAAAAAATCCGGGGTACAGACCGCGCCATAGGCCTGCGCCACCTGCTGCGTCGCATCGTGCAAATAAGGAAAAGTAAATTTGTGTTCCTGCGCAAACTCAACCATTTTTTCGGGACTGTCCGCCGGATATTCATCCGCGTCATTCGCGCAAATCGCCGCGACGCCGATACCCGCGTTTTGTAATTCGCGCACGTCCATCACAATCCGGTCAATCACCGCCTTCACGAACGGACAGTGATTGCAAATGAACATAATCAATGTGCCATTCGGTCCTTGAACATCGGACAGACGGTACATTTTTCCGTCCGTGCCGGGCAGCGTAAAATCCGGCGCGCGCATGCCGAAATCACAAATAGGCGTGGTAAGTGCGGGCATAAAAAACCTCCATCAAGTCGTGCTAATATGATCGGCGAGGCATGTGAAGTAAAGCCGTCTTATGGCTATCCTCTCAGCGCGTTCCTTACCGCTTCAATCGCTGCTTTGGCCTGGCCGCCGTCCGGGCCGCCTGCCTGGGCGAAATCAGGCTTGCCGCCGCCGCCCTGCCCGCCCATGGCCGCCGCCGCGGCTTTCACCAGCGCGACCGCATCGACTTTTCCGGCCAAGTTTTGCGCCGCGACGATGGCGGAGCCTTTGCCCTCGCTCACGCCGATCAAGGCCACCACGCCAGCATCCAATTGGGTGCGCAGTTTTTCTGCAATCGTACGCAAATCATTCGCCGAAACATCCGGCAAAACCTGTCCTAGAAATTTCAAACCGCCGACAGTTTCCGCATTTGCGACATCCAATGTCGATAGCAACCATTTCGTGCGCAATTCCGCAATTTCTTTTTCCAGCCGCTTTTTGTCTTCCAGTAAATCATGCACGCGGCCAGGCACATTCACCGCTGCCGTTTTCAGTTCCGCCGCGGCCGCGTTCAATAACTGTTCTTGTTCAGCAAAATATTCCAATGCCGCCTGGCCGGTTACCGCCTCAATCCGCCGGACACCCGCTGCTACGGCACCCTCGCCAACAACTTTGAACAGTCCGATGTCTCCCGTTGCGCGCACATGCGTCCCGCCACACAATTCAACCGAATAATCTTTCTTCGCGCCGGCATCGCGTCCGCCCATGCTGACGACGCGCACTTCATCGCCATATTTCTCACCGAACAGCGCCATCGCGCCTTCCTCAATCGCGGCGTCGGGCGTCATCAGGCGCGTCGTGACCGGCGTATTCGCGCGGATGCATTCATTCACCACGCGTTCAACATCCTGCAATTCATCTTTTGCAATGGCTTTAGGATGCGAAATATCAAACCGCAGCCGATCCGGGGCAACCAATGAGCCCTTTTGCGCCACATGTTCGCCCAACTTTCCACGCAAAGCTTCATGCAACAAATGCGTTGCCGAATGGTGCGAACGAATAGCGGAGCGCCGCACGCCATCCACCTGCATCATCACGCTCTCACCAACTTTAATCGTGCCCTCATTAATATGCGCGTGATGCACAAAAACATTCCCCAATTTCTTTTGGGTATCTGTAATGGCGACACGCAACTTGCCCGCCGTCATTTCGCCGCTGTCGCCGACCTGGCCGCCGCTTTCGCCATAAAATGGCGTTTGATTGACCAATACATGAAAATCCGCCGGCCCAGAGACAGCCTCAACATTCCTGCCATCACGCACGAGCGCTGTAATAACACCCTCAGCATGTTCTGTATTATAGCCTAAAAATTCCGTGCCATTGATTTTTTCTTTCAGATCGAACCACAGCGTTTCCGTCGCCGCTTCACCTGATCCCGCCCAAGCCTTACGCGCCATGTCACGCTGACGCTGCATCGCGATATCAAATCCTTGTTCATCCACGCCAATATTTTTGTTTTTCAGCGCATCAATCGTTAGATCGAGCGGGAAACCATAAGTATCATAAAGCGTAAAAGCCGTTTCGCCCGCCAATGTATCACCGGATTTGAGTTTCGCCGTTTCTTCTTCAAGAATTTTTAAACCGCGCGTGAGGGTCTGGCCGAACCGCTGCTCTTCCGTTTTCAACGTCTCCGTAATCAGCGCCTCGGCCCGGTTCAATTCCGGATAGGCCGCGCCCATCAGATTTTGCAGCGCCGGAAACAGACGGTACATCAACGGATCGCGTGCGCCGATCATTTGCACATGCCGCATCGCGCGGCGCATGATGCGGCGCAGGACGTAACCGCGGCCTTCATTACTCGGCAAAACGCCGTCGGCGATCAGGAACGCACTCGCGCGCAAATGGTCGGCGATGACGCGGTGGGAAATTTTGTGCGGACCATCCGGATCGGAATGTGTTGCGTGGGCGGATGCTTCGATTAACGCACGCATCAGATCGATGTCATAGTTATCATGCTTGCCTTGCAGAATTGCAGAAACGCGTTCGAGTCCCATGCCGGTATCGACGGATGGTTTTGGCAATTTCGTTTGCGTACCGTCCGGATGTTTTTCGAACTGCATAAAAACATTGTTCCAGATTTCGATAAAACGGTCGCCGTCCTGATCCGCGCTGCCGGGCAGGCCGCCGGGAATTTTATCGCCGTGATCGAAAAAGATTTCGCTGCACGGACCGCACGGACCGGTATCACCCATCTGCCAAAAGTTATCACTCGTTGCGATGCGAATAATTTTGCTCTCCGGCAGACCGGCGATTTTTTTCCAATATCCCGCGGCTTCGTCGTCATCGTGATAAACTGTAACGCACAGGCGCTCCGCGGACAGGCCGAAATCCTTTGTGATCAAATCCCAGGCGAATTTAATCGCGTCTTCCTTAAAATAATCACCGAAAGAAAAATTGCCGAGCATTTCGAAAAACGTATGATGCCGCGCGGTGTGCCCCACGTTGTCCAGGTCATTATGCTTGCCGCCCGCGCGGACGCATTTTTGCGCGGTGGTCGCGCGGGTATAGGGGCGCACCTCGCGGCCGGTAAAAACATCCTTAAATTGCACCATGCCGGAGTTGGTGAACATGAGCGTCGGATCGTTACGCGGCACGAGCGGCGACGACGGCACGATTTCATGCCCGTTTTGGGCGAAAAAGTTCAGAAATGTGGAGCGGATGTCGGAAACGGAAGCCATGTCTATGTATATGCCATGTTTTCCGCGCAAAAAAAGCCCCTTTGGCGGGAGGGGCGGCCAAAGGGGCTAACTGTTGTCCTTATCCTTCATGGGATCCCGGGTCTGCGGCGCTTGCACGCCTCGCCCGGGATGACGGCTACTCCTCATTCGCCGTGTCCGGTGCATCCATCATCGCGTTGGCGACGAGGCCGGCGTTGTCGCGCACGCGTTGTTCGATGGCGGAGGCGATTTGCGGGTTTTCTTTCAGGAACTGTTTGGCGTTTTCGCGGCCCTGGCCGATGCGCTGGCTGTCATAGGCGAACCAGGCGCCGGATTTTTCCACCACGCCCGCGGCCACGCCCAAGTCCAGAATTTCGCCGACTTTGGAAATCCCTTCCCCGTACATGATATCAAAATCCACGACGCGGAACGGCGGTGCGAGTTTATTTTTCACGACCTTTACCCGTGTCTGGTTACCGACGACGTTTTCCTTATCCTTAATCTGGCCGACGCGGCGGATATCGAGGCGCATTGAGGCATAGAATTTCAGCGCATTCCCGCCCGTTGTCGTCTCCGGATTGCCGAACATCACGCCGATTTTCAAACGGATTTGGTTGATGAAAATGACGATGCAGTTAGACTTGCTGACAGAACCCGTCAGTTTACGCAGCGCCTGGGACATCAAACGCGCCTGCAATCCCATATGGCTGTCGCCCATTTCGCCTTCAAGTTCGGCTTTCGGCACCAGGGCGGCAACAGAATCCACCACCAAAACATCCACCGCGCCGGAACGTACCAGCGTGTCTGTAATCTCCAGTGCCTGCTCGCCGCCGTCGGGTTGTGAAATCAAAAGCTCGTCAATATTCACATGCAGTTTTTTCGCATAGCTGGCGTCCAGCGCATGTTCCGCATCCACGAATGCGCAGGTACCGCCCGCCTTTTGCGCCTCAGCAATAATATGCAGTGCCAGCGTGGTTTTGCCCGAACTCTCAGGACCATAAATTTCGATAATTCGACCGCGCGGCACGCCGCCGATACCGAGCGCGATATCCAACCCCAGAGAACCAGTTGAAATCGATTCCACCTCAATACCCTCGCGTGAACCAAGTTTCATTATGGAGCCCTTGCCGAAGGCCTTATCAATCTGGGACAGCGCCGCCTCCAGAGCCTTGGTTTTCGTGGCATTTGATGTGGTGTTCATGTCTTCGTCCTTAGCAAATTTTAAAACCTGTGCGGCCATGTGCGTCCCCTGTGTGTTAGGCGTTTTGCAAAGCGCGGGCAAGATGCTCAGGACACCTGCCCCGCTTAAGAACATATATGGAACAGATTCGCCAAACCGTCAAGAACAAATAAAGAACAATATTTATCCCAAAACTTCCTTTACCAGCGCCGTCAATTGCGCCAGGGAAAAAGGTTTGGTGAGGAAATGCACATAGGGACTGGGCGTATCGCCAAGCAGCGGCTTCAAACGCTCCTCCGTATAACCGGAAACAAAAATCACCGGCAGATCGGGCCGCGTCGCGATCAGGCGCGCGTATAATGTCGGGCCGTCCATTTCAGGCATGACGACGTCGGAAATCAACATCGCAATTTCTTTTTCATGCTGCGCGAAAACTTCCAAGCCATTAACGCCGGAATCTGCCTCCAGCACGTGATAACCTTTATGCTTGAGCGCCCGAGCGGCAAAATTACGCACGGCGTCTTCATCCTCAACCAATAGAATCGTACCGGTGCCGGTCGTATCCACGGGCTTGGCAGCAATGGTTTCAGAAATAATAATCTCGCCCGTATGACGCGGCAGATAAATAGTAAAGGTCGTACCGCGCCCTACTTCGCTGCCCACGCCCAGATGACCGCCAGATTGCTTGATAATTCCGATGGCGGTTGATAGGCCCAGGCCCGTTCCCTTTCCTACTTCTTTGGTAGAAAAGAAAGGATCAAAAATTCGCGCTAGAATCTCCGGCGGCATGCCGGTGCCGGTATCTTGCACTTCGATCACCACCCATTCGCCGGGGAGCATGTCTTCGTCGCCGATGCGGCGCGGCACGGTGGTTGTTTCAGAATAGGTGCGCAGAGTTAGCATACCGCCATGCGGCATCGCATCGCGCGCATTCACAACCAAGTTGACCAACACTTGCTCAATTTGGCCTTGGTCAATAAAAACAAGGCCCAGGTCGCGGCCATGCTGCATTTCCAGTTTAATATTCTCACCGATCAGACGGCGCAGCAAATGCGACAGGTCCGCCAAAACATCCGTCAGATCATGCGCCTTGGGTTGCAGGGTCTGCTGACGCGAAAAGGCGAGCAGCTGCCGCACCAGATTTGCGCCGCGGTTAGCATTCTGGCGGATCTGCATGAGATCGGCAAAAGACGGATCGCCCGCGCGGTGGCGCAACAATAACAAATCACAAAAGCCGGAAATGGCGGTCAGCAGGTTATTAAAATCATGCGCGATGCCGCCCGCCAGCAATCCCACCGCCTGCATTTTCTGCGACTGCGCAAGCTGGGATTCCAGCATGCGTTCGTGTTCGGATTTGCCGCCGGGTTTGGCTTCGGGCGCCGGGCTGGCCACCGCATTTTTCCCACACCAGAATAATCGCCGCCATGCCCACAGGCAGGCAGCCAGCACAACGAAAAACAGCAAGACAGCAAGGATTGGCGTGACGGTAATCATGCTTGCTAATATGGCATGATTCTATGCCTAAGGATTATTTTGGCTTGTCAGCCCCTTAATACCTTGCAGGTCAAGCTTTCTAAGTTACTTCCGCCCGCCGTGCCGCTGCCGCAGATTGAAAACATAAGAAATCACCTCCGCCACCGCGTGGTATTGCTCTACCGGAATGGGTTGGTCGAGGTCGCCATTCTCATAAAGCGCGCGCGCCAAGGGCGGGTTCGAAACCAGCGTGATTTTATTTTCCTCGGCGATTTCTTTAATTTTCAACGCGATCAAGTCCATCCCCATCGCGATGACAACTGGCGCGTCCATTTTCTCCGGTTTATATTCCAATGCGACGGCGTAGTGTGTTGGGTTGGTGATGACAACATCCGCGTTTGGCACGCTGGCCATCATGCGCTGCCGCGCCTTTTGCATGCGGAGCTGCCGGATGCGGCCTTTGATTTTCGGATCGCCTTCGGATTGTTTGTGCTCGTCTTTAACTTCTTCTTTGCTCATGCGCATATTTTTGTAAAATTCATAACGTTTATGAATGTAATCCAGCCCGCCGATCAACGCGATCGTCGCCACCACCGATCCCATCAGATGCACCACCAGTTCGCCCGTAACTTTTAAAATCTCCTGCGGCGGCATTTGCAGATATTGATCGGCCTGCAACGCGGCAGGATAAATCACGGTATAGACCACCGTCCCGACAATCAAAAGTTTGAAAAAACTTTTCACCAGTTCAAGCACCGAGTTCATCGACAGCAGGCGTTTCAAACCCGTCATGGGATTTATTTTTTCCCAATGAATCTTTAATGCCCCCGGCGAAAACATCGGCCCGGTTTGAATCATGCCACCGCCAATGCCCATAATCGCCATCAATAAAAACGGCACAACCAGAATGGTCAAAACATGGCCCATGGTATTGGAAACGAAATCACCCAAACTGGCTTCGTCCGGCGCGACCTGATAAGACAGCGCCAGAAAGCGTTTCAAATAACCGACAATATCAATCATAATCGGCGGCATTAATTTGGATACGACCATCGTCCCGCCCAGCAAAACGAAAAACGTCTTCACTTCCTGGCTGACCACCACCTGGCCCTTGCCGCGCGCATCGGCCAGGCGCTTACTGGTGGGTTCTTCGGTTTTGTCTTCATCGTCGGCCATTCAAAGCTCAGGCTAAAGCAGTCCTTGTGAGTCTTCAAGATGCTAGGGGCGAAAGCTAAAACGCGCGCCGTGTTTATGCCGTATCTTTTGCTCTGTTGAAATAACTTTATCCAACATATTCAGCCGGACGTTAGCCCCTGCGGCAGATATTTCGCCTGATTTTTGCTGATGCTTGATTGAAGCGATTAAACCCAAGCTATAGACATGCAACGGCGCTTCCCTGCTAAGTATATTAAGATTTCTCAGGCCTGAATGATAGGCGACTTCCTTTGCCGCCCGAATGCGCGCCGCGTCAAAACCGTCGGCCCAGCTTAAATCATCCGACTCGGTATCTATAAGCAAAACTGAAACTTTCTTGTCTTTTACAAGAAATCTATCCAGCGTAATAACGTGCGCAGCGCCATAGATTGCCATGGTGAAATGTTCGGCGGCGACTTTGCGCAAGGCTTTGCACATAAAATTTTCAAATTTTGGCGCACATAGCTCCCCACCAAGGTTTTTATCTTTTTTGTAAATCTTCCCGCGCTCCGCCCACTTTGGATCACCTTCCGATATCCGCATACCCTTGCTGAATTCATTATATATAAGCAGGGTACTGTTATAAACCAATTTAGGTTTTGACACGTCCTGTTGCGCGTAAAGTCCCGCCAGCAGAAATTTTTTCCTGAAGTCATCCGGACATTGCCGCAGGCCTGGAATCTCTGAGATCACATGCCGCGTATTGTACTGCATAACGCGTTGGACCATACGGGATTCGCTTTTAATTGACCGCCGATCATCCTCATGCACCACGTCTTTCATCCCCATACGCGACCCGATATCTACGACTAGGTTTTCCTCCATCAAAGCCCTGTATTGGTGATGATTCTCGCCAATAAGAACGAGAAGATTTTTTCCTTTCGCTTCCGCGGCGGCTTTTCTGGTTTTTATCAGACGGTAAAGCCGATCATACTCGTCATCCACTATTTGCTGTGTGATCACCGGCTCTGCATTATCCACAACAGGCGCCGGAACTGGCTCATTATTCTCAGGCGCTGCTAATATGAATAAAGAAATGGCAAGGGCCAGCCTTAAAAATTTTTGATCTGAGATATTCGCACTCATATAATGCCCTCTAAATGTAACAATAAGATAAAGCCGACGTTCAAAGCAACAAATTTCCTACTGAAAAATCCCCAAATAAGCCTGCTGAAAATCCGACAGCCACATTTGAATCATGACGGCTATAATCAGGCTGAGGATCGTCATGCCGACCAAAACCTGCACGGGCAGGCCGATTAAGAAAACCTGCATTTGCGGCACCAATCGCGCGAGCAAGCCCAGGCCGACGTTAAACACCAACCCCATCACAATAAACGGCGCCGCCAACTGAAAGCCGAGCTGCATGGCGTGCGCGACGATATTCAATACCGTCATCGACATATCCTGTGCCTGTAACGCATCCCCAGGCCGGAAGACATTATAACTGCTGACCAGCGAACCGATTAACATATGATGCAGGTTTGTGACGAACAAAGTTAAAATCGCCGACAGCGTGAGAAAGTTCGTCACGATCGGCCCGGCGGAGGCCAGCGCCGGATTAAAACTCGTCGCCGCGGACAGCCCCGTATTCGTCGCGATCAAAATCCCCGCCAGATCCAGCGCCATAATCATCAAGCGCCCCACGACACCGATAAACAGGCCGATAATGACTTCATGGACAAACAGCGCGAGCAGTAAAGAAATATCATGCGGCATGGCCGGCAAAACCGGCCACAGCGCCGGCAGCAAAGTAAAACTGATCCCCACCGACAACAACGTGCGCAGCGTGAGATTAACATAGGAATCCCCAAACCCCGGCAAAAAGGCAAAAGCCACGCCCACGCGCGCGGTTACAAACAGCAGCGAAAAAATCCCCCCTGATACTAAATCCGACAGGCTATGAGGGCCGATCTCATGCATGCGTTATTCGATGGTTGCGATTTTATCGGCCAAATGTTCGGTATATTTCCGCAATTCAGCAAGCATAAACGGCAGCGTCAGGACAATAATGCAAAACACCACCAGCAATTTGGGCACAAAGGTCAGGGTTTGTTCCTGAATCTGCGTTAAGGATTGGAACAGCGATACCAATATCCCCACAAACAACCCACCCGCGATCGGCGCTGCCATGATCAACAGCATCACGCCGATGCCGTCGCGCAGGATATCGATCACTTCGGGTGCGGTCATAGTTTCTCCTGGGAGGAATCTCCTGTTTTCCAGTGTAAGAGGCAAGATACAAGAAGCAAGAGGTAAGAAACCGGAAGAGCCCTGCATTTTCCTCTTGCATCTTACCTCTTGCTTCTTGTATCTTGCGACCGCGTCGGGACGTGGCGCAGCCTGGCTAGCGCGCCTGTTTTGGGTACAGGAGGTCGGAGGTTCGAATCCTCTCGTCCCGACCATTTAAATTTAGGGATTAAAGAGATTTTAAAATGAAACAAACCGGCACGCCATATCTGGCACACAAAATATATGGCGGCCTTGAAACTTTCTGGACGGCCCTACATCTGCCTTTTTTAATGATACGCCTGTGCTTTCCATTTCCTGAAGAGCGCGGCAAACGGTTCCCGGAAGAAAAGGATTTTGCGCCACATCTAAAACAAGATATATCGCCCCAATAAAATTGCGATAATATCTGAAAAAAATTATTTCTTGACAATTATCAATACTTTCAAGCAATACTAAATATATAGTTCGGCAAAGCTTGCCAACTCTTATAATATCACAAAACGCGGATGTATATTATGACGATGACTGAAACTGCAATTGCAACTCCGCGTTCCGCGCATCCCCCCAAAGCGCGTAACGAAAGCCAATCTGACCGAATGCTTATCAGTCGCATAAAACAAGGCGATATGGGCGCAATGAACGATTTAATTAAAAAATATGAGAGCAGAGCCTATGCTTTTGCCCATCGGTTAACAAAAGATGAAACTGAAGCGGCAGATATTGTTGCCGACGCTTTTGTAAAAGTTTGGAAATCCATCAAAAACTTTCGGGAGGATAGCAAGTTCACCACCTGGCTCTATAGGATTGAAGCAAATTGTTTTTTCGACAACATAAAGAGCGCCCATAATCGCTTTAATAGAGAGACGCTTGAGCTGGAACGATCAATTGTAGAGAATTTAAAGAATGATTGTGAAGATCAGATGGTCGCTTCTGCTCTAGTTAAAGACCAGAATGCCGCCCTTAAAGCAGCCTTATTAAAGATGCCCAAGGGACAACGCATAACGTTGGTAATGTATTATGCGGAATCCATGTCATATGAAGAGATCGCAGAAGCCATGAACACTCCGATCGGCACGGTAAAATCAAGATTAAATCGCGGGCGGTTGAGCTTAAGAGACAATTTAAAAGGAAGCATTCTAGAACCGGGGCAGTAAATCCGCCCGTCGCCTCAGTAAAATTGCCATAATATCCAAGAAAAATTTTATTGATATCGATCTGCCGTTATGCTAATTATAGCCTTCAAAGTGACTGTATTATCAATCCCACTCTCAAACTCAACATTATAAGGAGATCACCGATGTCAGAAGCAAAAGCCAAACTGCGAGACGCTAATCCAACAAAATACTTGATTAACTGCGCGCTCGCTGGCATCGGCGGACTAGTTGCGTTGCACACCCTTTGGCAATCATTTGTGATTGTTCCTGCGCAAAGTTACGGCGTAGATGTAAAATTGGGGCAATTAAATTCCACCAATCTAAAGCCCGGCATATACGGCAAATTACCTTACTTGGAAGAGATTTACGTTCTCAATAACAATACGATGATCTGGGAAACAGAAAATGTCGGAACTCCGAAAAATACGTCAGATCAAAACTCAATCGTTGCCGATTTCCGCTTCCATGTAAAAATTAATCCCAAAGTTGGTTCACTGGCCCTAACCATCAACAAAGTTGCAAGTGAACGCCGCGCCGAAAACACTTTAAAAGATTTGCAAAATCAGGCCCTGGACGCCTCAGTCGGCAAGTTTTCATCAAGCGCCACGGAAGCGGACCCTAAAGCGTTCCTGGAACGTTTCAAAGCCAATCTGGAATGGCGAATTCAGCAAAACAACTTGCCAATCGAAATCGACGCTGTTGAATTGCTGGAAATGCGCGCCGGTGGGCCAGAGGGCGCAACCAGCGGTCAACGCGAAGTTATTCAGTTACGCATCAGATCCGACAATACGGTCGAGGAAATGGCCGGCCCAGCCGCCATACCGGTTCCTGCGGCGGGTGGCGGTTTTATCAATCCTCCGCAAAAAACATTCTCCGGCCCTGCAACAGGCTCTGCACCTGGAGCTTCCACCGGCGGCAAGCCACCTGCTCCCTAATAGCGAATGGACACTCGCAAGCTTTCCCGCATAAAAAGCTTTTTTCCCAAAATTCGCTTGGAGAAAAGGCGTGCGCGTGCTTTGGCGGTTTCAGCCCTCGTTGGCGCGGGATTGTATAACGTGCTCACGGTGGTTAACCCCAACCAAATGGCGATGCGTGAAACCTTGTTCAACGTAACATCTGACCGTTTAATGGGACCAGGGTGGTATTTCCAAATACCCTTCGTCCAATATACGCATGTCTATAACATGAATACCCAGCGGTTTGATTTCAGCGCAGGCAGCAACCGCTGGATGTTGCCCATCTCCTCTTCCACCTCGGATCAAAACATTTTGCAGGCTGACGTTACGCTTAATTACAAAGTCCTGCCCGATGAGCAAAAACTCATCTATCACCGTTGGGACATGCATAATTGGCCTTGGCAAGGTTATTTCGGAAAACCGGACGGCTATTATCAATTAACCGGCCTGCTGAATGATTCCGCAAATGCCGTGTTGGGCCGCCGCCGCATGGGCGAGACTCTCAGCAATCCCAAAAAATTCGCTGAAGATTTGTACCAGGACTTCACGCAACGCTTGCAAATGAACAATGTCCCGGTGGAAGTTGAAAGCCTTGAAGTAAAAGGCTTCAATACCAGTTTTATCCCCAGCCGCACAAAGTCATACAATGCCGTGGGAACGCGCGTACCGTCCACAACGCCCCTTTCCCCCCAGTAAGCGCCCCACCTTTCCACTCGTAGGATAATTTGCTAGATATGCCGGTATGCAAGTCCGCATCTACCGCCCCTCTAAAAACACCATGCAATCCGGCCGTGCCCTGACCGGCCATTGGGTGCTGGAATACGCGCTGGAAACCGCCCGCCGTCCGGAACCGCTGATGGGTTGGATATCATCCGGCGATACGGATAACGAAGTGCAATTGCAATTCCCCACGCGCGAGGAAGCCATCGCCTTTGCCAAGAAAAACGGCTGGACCGCCGACGTGGAAGACGCCCAAGACCGCATTGTCGTCCCGCGCAATTACGCAACCTATTACACCTACCGCGCGCCGAAAAAGACGGACAAAGCAAATTAGGACATGCCGCAGCTCAACTGGAAAAGCCTAATTCTAAAACTGGTCGTTGGGATCGTATTAATCGGCTTATTCCTTGGCGCTAATATGCTTTATTATGCAGCGACTTTATTCAATCCCGATAAAGCAGCGGCAGGTGATGCACGGTCGGAATATTACATTGCTCACCCTGACCTACATCACCCCCTGAAAGAAAAGCGGCAATTAGCCGTTAAGCTATTGCAACATTCTGCCGTGCAGAATTTTGATTTATCTGAATTTTCGCTTGGCCTCTTATATATGGATCCGGAAGAAAACCGGGATATTATCGAGCAAAATCCAACCGAGGCGGCACGCTGGTTTCTAAAATACTCCGAACAGAATTTTGACAACGACGGCAGTAAAAATATTGATCCTTGGGATATTTTCGATCTCAGCATGCGGCGCGGCTCCCATAACATAAACGACCACACAAGACTTGCTTCCATTGCCGGAATTCTGGGACAGATGTTTTATAACGGCATCGGGGTTAAACAAGATTACGCCCAAGCCTTTAAATGGTATAAACGTGCCTATGATTTAGGCACGGGGCACGCCGAAGGCATGCTCGGCGCGCTGTATTTATGGGGCAACGGCACCGCCAAAGATGCGCAAAAAGGTCTGGCCATGCTGCATAAATGGGCGGACCAAGGCGATTCTTTATCGGAATATGAAATAGGACGCGCCTATTTATACGGCACGGGCGTACCGCAAGATGCAAAAGAGGCCGTAAAATGGTTTCAAAAAGGCCTCAACGAAGATTCCGCTTTTTCCGAAGTCACGATGGGCAGATTATATCAAGTCGGTATGGGCGTTGAAAAAGACAATGCCGCAGCCGTCAAATTATTTCAAAAAGCAGCGGACGGGGGCAATGCCAAAGGCGCCTATTTTCTCGCGCAGGCTTATTTGAATGGCGACGGCATCGCCATGGATAAGCGGGAAGGCGTCAAATGGCTCTACCGCGCCGCGCGTGGCGGCTATGATGTTGCCCGCTATGAATTGGGCTTAATCTGTGATCAAGGGCTGCACGGCTTCGCACCGGATAAAAAAGAGGCTTTCAAATGGTATTCCCTGGCGGCTGACCAAGGAAATCAGGATGCCATTGCCAAAATGGCGCTATTCAAGCAGCCATGAATTATGCGGATATCCTGACCCCGGCGCAGATTTTTGGATTAGCAGCCTTTGGTTTGGACGCCACCGCATTCGCTCTTAAAAACGACCGCGCGCAATTATCGTTGCGGTCTGTCGGCTGCCTGACCTGGGTCGCGCATTATTACTTGCTGGGTAAAATGGTGCCCGCGTTTTTTCTCTGCCTGGATTTTATTCGGTATTTTTCCGCCAATTGGGTGCGCGCGCGGCCTGCCCTCACCTGGCCCGCGATTATTTTTTTCGCCGCGAGTTATATTACTGCTGGCCTGCTGCTGCAAAATGCTGCGATTGACTTTTTGCCCACCGTCACCGCCGTAGCAGCCTGTTACTGCACCTATGCTCTGCGCGGCATTCCGATGCGCGTGGGATTTTTCTTTATTATGTCCAGCTGGATGACGTATAACTTTATGGTACATTCCATCGGCGGCGTGCTGAACGACGCGGTCGTGGTTTTAATCAACGCCACCACCATTTACCGCATGATCCGCGACGAGCGAAAAACCGCATGAACCTTTATCCTGAAATCGAACCCTATCACACCGAATATCTGCCCGTCGGCGACGGGCATGAATTATACCTGGAACAATGCGGCCGCCAGCATGGCGTGCCGATCCTCGTCGTGCACGGCGGGCCGGGCAGCGGTTGCACGCCTTTGATGCGGCGCTTTTTTGACCCCGAATATTACCGCATCATCTTATTCGACCAGCGCGGCGCGAACCGCTCGCGCCCTCTTGCCTCGCTGCACGAAAACACGCCCGACAACCTTGTCACCGACATGGAAAAAATCCGCGCGCATTTGGGGATTGATCAATGGCATGTCTTCGGCGGTTCATGGGGTTCAACATTATCGTTGCTCTACGGCCAAGCGCATCCAGACCGCTGCCTCTCCCTCACCGTGCGCGGCATATTTTTGATGCAGCCCTCCGAGCTCGATTGGCTCTTCCACGACGCGCAAAATATTTTTCCGGAGGAATGGGAATTATTCATTACCCACCTGTCCGAGGCGCAGCGCAAAAACCCGCTGCGCGCCTATTACGAATTGCTGCGCTCAACCGACGTTAACACCGTCCGCGCCGCCACGCGCGCGTGGAACCGTTGGGAAAACGCCTGTTCTTATCTGCTGCCCAATCCCGAAGCGATTTCCGGCCCGCTCGACGACGCGCCCGGCATTTCCCGCGCGGCGATTGAGTGTCATTATTTTTTAAACTGCCTCTTCACCCCGCACGACCGCATTTTGCAAAACGTCGGCGCATTGCGCGGCATCCCCGCCAGCATCATCCAGGGCCGCTATGACATAGTCTGCCCCATCGCCAATGCCTATGCCTTGCACCAAGCCTGGCCCGAAGCCGACTTCATCATCGTCCCCAACAGCGGCCACAGCGCCAACGATCCCGCGATGCGCGTGGCGTTGCTGGGGGCAGTGGAGCGCCTGAAATGTCATCCCGGACAAAGTGCGTAAACGGCGTCAATCTAGTTTTTAAAATTCAGATGTCAAGCTTTTGGGGCCTTGATGAGCAGTGTGGATAGCACCGCCCTTATTGCGTTCCATAACGCGTTTATTTACAAGGACATTGTAATTTATAATCTGTGTCAAAACCAAAGGGTTAGTTTCCCCTTCTTCATGCAATCTCTTTTTAACGTTAGTGATAAAGCGCACACTTTTTGCCAAAGCTGCAGAAGGATCAATTTGAAAAATATCCTCATATTCCTTTGCCAAATCTTTCATATCATCCGTTGGTAGACCTGTTAGACCCGGAATAATAGTACCAGTTTGAGCCCATCTCGTGATTGGATAAGCGGATGTTTCAGAGTTGCCATCCAAATTTTCAATATCACTTAAAACCATCATTTTTATCTCCGCATCAATAGTCCAAATATACTATTTACATCAGCTTATTGCAAATAAATTTAATACTTGCAAAATCGTCCCCAACAGCGGCCACAGCGCGAACGATCCCGCGATGCGTGCGGCGTTATTGGCGGCGGTGGAGCGGTTGAAATGTCATCCCGGGCAAGGCACGTAAGCGCCGCAGACCCGGGATCCCGTGAAGAATAAGAACCGACCGTCGGGAGATCCCGGATAGCAGCTGCGCTAAGCGGCAAGCCGCTAAGCTCCGCTAGCTTCCGGGATGACAATTTGCTAAAACCACCCCCATGAACTTCAAAACCCTAGACGACATCGCCCTCGCCGGCCTCAAGGTCCTCATCCGCGCGGACCTCGACGTGCCGATCAAATCCGGCGCGGTGCAGGATAAAATCCGCCTGAAACGTTTCGTGCCGACGCTGCAACGCCTATCTGCGGCGAAGGCGAAAACCATCATCATCGGCCACCTCGGCCGCCCGAAATCGCGGGATGAAAGCTTTTCCCAGCGTCCCACCGCGACGGTCCTGGCCGTCGAAATGGGCCATGAAATCAAATTCGTGGACGACTGCGTGGGCGAGAAAGTCCGCGCGGCTGTCGATGCCATGCAACCCGGCGACATTTTGATGCTTGAAAACCTTCGCTTCCACGCCGACGAAACCGCCACCGACAAACGTTTCGCGCACGAAGGCAAAAATAGCTGCGATATCGGCACCAGCACCTTTGCCAAAGATCTCGCATCGCTCGCCGATATCTACGTCAACGACGCCTTCGCCAATTCACACCGCGCCCATGCATCGATGGTGGAATTGCCCTGCCTGCTGCCCTCTTACGCGGGCCCCATCGTGCAGGCCGAAGTCGAAGCGCTCGAACGCGCCCTGGAAAATCCCACCCGCCCGATGATGGCGATTGTAGGCGGCTCCAAAGTTTCCACCAAACTCGACCTCCTCAACAACATCGTGCCGCGCGTGAATAAACTCGTCCTGGGCGGCGCCATGGCAAATACGTTTTTGGCCGCCAAAGGCATCAACGTCGGCGCCTCCATGCACGAAGCCGAAATGATCGACCAAGCGCGCACCATCATGAAAACCGCCATCGATCACGGCTGCGAAATCATCCTGCCGCAAGACGCCATCCTCGCCGACCGCGTCGCCTCCGACGCGCGCATCCGCATGGCGCCGATCACCGACGTGCGCCCGGATGAAATGATTTTGGATGTCGGCCCCACCAGCATCGCTTACCTCTATCAAACCCTCGAACACATGAAAACGCTGCTCTGGAACGGCCCGCTCGGCGTATTTGAAATTCTGCCTTTCGACGCAGGCACCATGGCCGTCGCCAAATTCGCCGCGACGAAAACCCAGGCCGGACAGCTGGTCACCATCGCCGGCGGCGGCGATACGGCGGCCGCGATGAACATCGCGGGCGTGGCGGACCGCCTCACCTACCTGTCCACCGCAGGCGGCGCGTTTTTGGAATGGCTGGAGGGTAAAATATTGCCGGGAATTGCGGCACTGACGCCCAGCGGCGCGACGACCGGTAGCGAAAAACTAAAAATCGTTTCGCGGAGCTAATTAAAACGGTGCCGGTAAAAACCTCCGTATGGATCATCGGCGTGATTTGTGTGGCGCTTGCCATTTTTACGCTGCACCCGGCGATTATGGAAGCGCGCAATCAAATCCCGCCCGGCGGATTTGACGCGCAGAAATTCACCTGCAGCGAATTATTCAAAAACCGCCCCTGGTACGGCACTTTCAATTACTGGTTCTGGGCGATGCTGGCGCTGCCGGCATTCATGATTGCCATGATTAATCCGGCGGCGCCCCAGCCGTTACGGATCATCAAAGTCATCGCCGCGATATTTATCTTTTATATCCTTCTCAATCTTTCCAACCATCTTTCATGGGACATCCGCAACGCGCAAATCATGAGCCATGAAGACCCCCGCCATCCCGGCAGCGGTTACCGCATGGACTGCATTGATACCGGCGATGGCGCGAGCCTGGCCTTTGCCTTGCTATTCGGCTGGATTCCGGGACTGATATATGTCGGCTGGTGCCTGATGGCCTGGCGGAAATACCATGAAACTTTAGGCCGAAAATTTACATACAATATAATAGAACTGATCGCCGTCCGATGCTCGCAAGGGCTCTCTATTTTACTCTGCGGGTACATCGCCTTTGCCGTTTATAGGTTCTATTTTAGTTAATTGCTCCACAACTTCACGCAGTTCCGGCATACGCTTTTCTAAATCCTGGGCTGACAGACCAAAAGATTTCTGCCAAATAGCGGCAATAATCGCGAGTATATTATTCTGTGTGCACTCATGCTGCGGCAGCACTGATAATGCATCTGAAATATTTTGTGCCTCGGAATCATATTCATCCGCGGGCGCGCCGGAGGATATTAATCCTTCGATATCTTCTGATCGAAGCAAATTTTCCACTCCTGCACTTGTAATAATCATCGTTTTTTCCTGCTAATTTGGAAGAATTTCCAATTGGTTATTAAACTTTTCTAATCGAACTCATCATCAGAAAGAATGCCCAAAGAAGATAAACTGCGCATTCAACAATGTGGCCTATGATCAATCCTGCATTATAGGGATATGACACTGCCAATTCGACACAGGATAACCCCATCATAAAGAGGCAAAATATCAAACAAATCACCCGGACTGAAAGTGGCCACTTTTCCAACATTCCGATTAATGATTGATAAAATAAATGCATATAATTTCTTTCGGAAATTCTGAACCAGTGAATGATATTTATTTGTCGCCAAAATAAAAATGCCATAATAGCAGCACCGATAATCCAGATTTCCGGCAATAATAAAAATCCTGCCCATAATCCCCAACGGAAATACCGTCCAATACGCTCCCAATGCTGAATGGCATGCAGGGTTTGATCATTCGCAACAATATAGCCTTCGCTTTGCTCACCCCAAGGGCAATAGCGCCACGCTCCGTCAGCATTAAAGGATAATTTGCTGCGCATCCATTGTTGCCAGAATTTATGCATGCAATATTTTATCAAGTCGTTTTTCCATGTCCAGCCTGACATGACCGCAAATCGGATTTTGCGCGATCCAAATCACGTTGTGCAAAATCTATTTGTGATTTAATATCTTGAACCTGGAGGAAACTCCCAAACTTCATCTTCAGGATCATACTTTGCTGTAGGCAAAAGTTCGTATCTGTCATTTCCCAATGGTATAGCCTCTGTTGCGCGAATGGTGTCCGTTCCTTCTTCTAGCAGAACCACATAAATCTCGACAGTCTTTGAGTTACTCATCTTTTCCTCCTTAATCGTTATGGCATTTGATTGGGTTTAAATCCTTTATCACTAACCTGCAAAAGTTGATGGGTTGCATCGTCTATTACTACATAGTCTTTATCGACTTGATAACGGGTCGCCATATATCATTCCACTTTTTCAGTCGCCAAAAGAATGGACACCCCCTTATCCGTCTTAGCATGAATACATTTAACCACTGACCCCGGTAAAAATTCCCAAATTTCGTCCTCAGGGTCATAGTTGGGTGTTGGTAATAATTTATAGGTGTTATTCCCCAACGGAATAGCTTGTGTCGGGCGAGCGGTTGGAGTCCCCTCTTCTAACAAGTTAAGATAAACTTTTTCAGTTGCTTGATTAGTCATTTGTTACCTCTCTGGGATTATAGGACGAATAAAATCTGGCTCACCGACTTGAATAAGATCATGTGTGACATCGTTTATCACGACATAGTTACCTTCATATTCATAACGTGTTGCCGTATTTTCTGGTTTCGGATTATTCGGCGCCGGAAATTGTTCGCCATGTTTTATCGTATCCGTAACTTTTTCCTTCGTCCAGCCGCGTTGCTCCATTTGCCGACCCCATTTCTCCGGTGTTTTATGATCGCCCAATTTCCATGTGTCATACGGCCTTGGGGGCTTTTCTTGCACTGGAGTTTGCTGTAGCGGTTTTGGCTGGGGTTCATTTTGAGGTTTGGGCAAACTTAGCGGCTGCGCAGTTTGCGGCTCGCTCGCCGGCGACATTTGGTTTTCCAGCCAGTTCAGGAAAACCTGCGCCGCCTCTTCACCACCTAACAAGCCGATCAAATCAAAATCCGGATAGACCGGATTAATTCTGTCCGGATAAGGATCGGCCTTTTGCGTGGGGGTCTGCTGATCTTTCGGTTCCCGAATATCCACCATCCAGCACCGGCACCCCTCTTCATCCCCCGGGGCCGGATAGTCCGACATGGAAAACTGCAAACCATCCCGCGCCGCATGGCTCGGCCGCACGCGCGGATCCTCCATGGTTTGCCAGACATAGGTCGCCTCGGGCGGCTGGTCGGCGACGGCTTGGTTTAACGCCTCCATCGTCGCGTCGCCCGGACGCGCCTCGCCCGTCGCGCGCAAACCGCGCGCGGCCTGAAAGTTTTTCAGCGCGGCAAACAAAGGGCGATCGGGGATGTCATTAATCCCCGCATCCGGATGGGGCGCATAAAAGCCGAGGCGGTTCAGCGCGATTTTCATCACACGCACGTCGGTTTCGGCCACGCGGCTATTGCTGCCGAACGGCCTGTTCAGTTCGATGTTCATGGAATTCCTGTGGGTTTTAGGCACAAAAAAGCCGTGCGCTCTGGACGCACGGCGGGCGATGTTAATTTAATGCTATCACAACATAGGAATAAAGTCAAGATTTTTATTTGGGCAATTTTAGGAAATAATTCCACGCCTTCTTGATAAGTTTATTATGCCATTTGGGGGGTCTATAGGGTTGTTTGTCATTTTTTGTTATCGCGGCCTGACGCCTAGCCGGCTTATCGGCCCAAGTTGCGGCGTCGTGGTGATTATTTTCCCGTGGCGCCAGCTACCCAGAATCGTGCCATACTGACCGCATGAGCGTGTGGGAAGCCCGTAAAATTCGCCTGGTGATGGAGTTGCGCCAGCAGGGCATTGCCGATACCGCCGTGCTGGGCGCCATCGAACGCACCCCGCGCGAGGCCTTTGTCCCCGCGCAATTTCACGATAAGGCATATGACAATATCGCCCTGCCCATCGGCAACGGCCAGACCATCAGCCAGCCTTATATCGTCGCCTTGATGACTCAGGCCCTATGCGTTGACCGTTCGCACAAGGTTCTGGAAATCGGCACGGGCAGCGGTTACCAAACCGCCATTCTGGCGCGTCTATGCCGCCGGATTTACACGATTGAACGCATCCCCGAACTGCTGCGCGGCGCCGAAGACTTGCTGCACAAACTCCGCATCCGCAACTACACCGCCGCCGCCGCCGACGGCACGCGCGGCTGGGTGGCGCAAGCCCCCTTCGCGCGCATCATCGTCACCGCTGCCGCTGCCGCGCCCTTGCCGCCCGCCGAACTGGTAAACCAACTGGACAACGGCGGCATCATGGTCTGCCCCGTGACGCGCGAAGACCGCACGCAGCATTTGATTAAAATCACCCGCATCCTGGACCAATTCTATTACGAAGACCTATGTCCCGTGCGGTTTGTTCCGCTGCTGCCGGATGTTGAGGCGGCGATGAATATCATCCCCGAAACCAAACGCATCGCGAGCGCGTAAGCAAAGTTCCCTTCTCCCTGTAGGGAGAAGGTGCCCCGAAGGGGCGGATGAGGGGGACGTGAGGTAAGAGCAAACTTTCAGAATGGTAACAAGCGGCCCCCCCCCCTCACCCGATTTGCTAAGTTCGCTTCGCTCACTAAGCAAATTCGGCCTCTCCCTGCAGGGAGAGGCGAAACGTTTAATACAAACTAAGCCGCTTCTTCTTCGCCGCTGACCTGAACCGGCCCGCTATCCTTGCCCTTGGCATCGACATCGCGATCAACCAATTCAATAATCGCCATCGGTGCCGCGTCGCCGTAACGGAAGCCGGCCTTCAGCACGCGGGTGTAACCGCCGTTGCGCGATGCATAACGCGTCGCCAGGACGTCGAATAATTTCTTTGTCATATCTTCATCGCGCAAACGCGACATCGCCAGGCGGCGGTTAGACAGACCACCCTTTTTACCCAGGGTAATCAACCCTTCCACCACGCGGCGCAAATCTTTTGCTTTCGGCAAAGTGGTTTTAATCTGTTCAT
>JABDAM010000002.1:0-702 GCA_013289145.1 Alphaproteobacteria bacterium
GAATTCGGATTTATCCTGATAAACCACGCCAAGTTGTGGATGCAAAGTCGTAAATGGATAATCTGCGATCTTTGGCTTTGCCGCTGTCGTGCGCGCGAGGAAAGTGGATTTTCCGGCATTGGGTAAACCCAGCAATCCAACATCCGCAATCAATTTCAATCGCAACCAAACCGAAACGCTTTGCCCTGGAAAACCCGGCGTGGCGTATTTGGGCGCCTGGTTGGTGGAGGATTTATAATGCGCGTTCCCCATGCCGCCGTCACCGCCGCGCAGCAGGCGGATTTCCTGTCCTGGCGCGGTGAAATCCGCCAGCAGATATTCTTTTTCCTCGTCAAAAACCTGGGTGCCCACCGGCACCTTGATCACCAGATCCTTGCCGCCTGCGCCGTGGCAATTGTCGCCGCGGCCGGGTTCGCCGTGCTTAGCTTTGAAATGCTGTTGGTAACGGAAATCGATCAGCGTATTTAAATCATTCACCGCAGTAAAAATCACATCGCCGCCCTTGCCGCCGTCGCCGCCGTCGGGGCCGCCATATTCAATATACTTCGCGCGGTGAAAGGCGATACAGCCCTGCCCGCCGTTGCCCGACGACAAATGGATTTTGGCTTCGTCCAGAAATTTCATGCCATAGGCTTAGCCGAGACGGGATAAAAAGGCCAAAGAAAAAACGCCCGGCGGGAGAAGCCGGGCGCCTTTCACCTC
>JABDAM010000002.1:712-1108 GCA_013289145.1 Alphaproteobacteria bacterium
AAGTAACAAACTTTAGTTTTCCGGTTCCCACGTGCCGTCGGGCTGGCGGCAGGCGGTGCCATAGGCTTCCTGACTATGACCGCCAATGATCACACGGGTTTGATATTCACGGCATTGCTGGCCGTCATCGACAAAGGTGCGCATGGGCGTGACGACATAATCTGCGCCGCCGGATTGCCAGGCCACCTGCGTATCGGGCGCACCGTATTCCAGCGCTTGCGCCGCGCAGCTTTCATTCGCCGCGCCGATTTGATTACCGAGCAAAGCGCCGATCAGCGTGCCGCCGACCGTGGTATAAACGCGGCCATTGTGATGCCCAAATTGATTGCCGATCAAACCGCCCGCAAGGCCGCCGATGATCGTGCCGGTGATGGCGTTATTCGTGCAGCGCACCTG
>JABDAM010000002.1:1118-2403 GCA_013289145.1 Alphaproteobacteria bacterium
CCTGAACGTAAGGTTGGCTTTCGTTGTAATAAACCGTTGGTGCAGGCGCGACGAAGACAGGCGCGGGCTCCACAATCACCTCGTTATGCGGGTGATAAGGGTGCCAGTGTTGATAGGTGCGGTGATAGGCATGGCGGTCCCAGTCTGGCGCAACCCCGCCTTCATGGTGTTCGGGACCGCGATGGTCGTCATGATCTTGATGATCATTCCAGTCGGCAAAAGCAGGATAGGTCACGGCCAGCGTTACAACCGCCATCACCCCAAGTTCAATCAATCTGCGCAAGATGCGTTTCATAGTCATACTCCGTTACGCTGCCACGGTATAACGCGCGAGAAAAATTCGCGATGCGGAGGAATGAACGGGGAAATAAAATAGCGGTAAAGATTTTACGCGGATTCTTTGGCCTTTACGCGCACCGCATTGCGGCGGCCGCGGGCGGTGAAGAATTCCACTTCGCCATCAACCTTGGCGAATAGCGTATGATCGCTGCCCATGCCCACGGTTGCGTCGCCCGCATGCACCTTGGTGCCGCGCTGGCGCACGATGATGTTGCCAGCGATAATGTTTTCGCCGCCGAAGACCTTTACGCCCAGGCGTTGTGCATTACTGTCGCGGCCGTTTTTGGTGGAGCCGCCACCCTTTTTGGTAGCCATTATTCACTGTCCTTTTTGGAAGATTTCGCGCCTTTAATACCCAGGATTTCGATCTGCGCCAGATCCTGGCGGTGGCCATTTTTGCGGCGGTAGTTGTGGCGGCGGTTTTTCTTGAAAATCACGATTTTCGGACCGCGCGTTTCGGCGACCAGTTTCGCTTGAATGCTAGCGCCGGCCACGAAAGGCGCGCCAACCATCAGGTCCGCGCCTTCGCCAATCGCCAAAACCTCAACGATTTCAACGGTTTCGCCGACCTTCATGCCCGGCGTGCGTTCAACGGTAACTTTGTCCCCGGCCTTGACTTTGTATTGTTTGCCGCCAGTTTTCATGATCGCGTACATATTTCTACCCTCTTTGGAGCGCCGCTTATAGGGGCCGCGGGCTGGGTTTGTCAAGCAAATTTAAGCGTTTTTAGGCACAAACTTTAATGCCGCGCCGTTGTTGCAGTAGCGCAGGCCGGTGGGTTTCGGGCCGTCGTTAAAAACGTGGCCCTGGTGGCCGCCGCAGCGGGCGCAGTGGTATTCGGTGCGCGGCGCCAGGATTTTGTAATCGGTCTTTTCCGCGAGGTGGCCGGGGATGGCGTCAAAGAAACTGGGCCAGCCGGTGCCGCTGTCGAACTTTTCATCCGAGG
>JABDAM010000002.1:2413-91771 GCA_013289145.1 Alphaproteobacteria bacterium
GAGGTGAAGAGCGGCAGGTTGCAACCCGCGCAAACAAAGGTGCCGGGGCGGTGTTCGTTTAATAACGGACTGGTCCAGGCGCGCTCTGTCCCTTCATGGCGCAGGACGTCGTAGCTTTCGGGCGGGAGCTCCCGCTTCCATTCGGTGTCGGGTTTGGTGATGGGGGTGATGTCGTCGTTTGCCATGGCTGCCGTGATCCAGTTGAGTTTGATGAGGGGCACGAACGCCAATGCCGCCGCGCCGCAGATAAGGGTTGTGAGGAAGTTGCGTCTTTCCATACCCCTACTTCGTACGATGCGCGGATGGGGTTACAGAGGTTTCATCAAAAATGCGGAACAATCCCATGCACCTGGATTTGGGCTTATAAAGTTGCGAATTTAATCCTATTTCGGTAATATCCTTATCCTCTCTGCCCCTTCCCTGTCATCCCGGGTCGGCGCGCCTGCGGCGCTTGCCCGGGATGACAAGTTGAAAGGACGCGTTAAAAAGGGGTGTGCAAGCTGCCCAGTCCAATAACCCCGAAAGCCTGATGCGTGCCGCCCAAAGCGGCGATCAGCGCGCCTATGCGGAATTGCTGCGCCTGTCGGCCGGCATGTTGCGGCCCTATCTGTTTAAATTTCTGCGCTCTTCCGCCGAGGTGGATGATGTCGTGCAGGAAATTTTGCTTTCCATCCACCGCGCGCGCCATACTTATGACGGCGGGCGGCCTTTCCGGCCCTGGCTTTTCGCCATCGCGCGGTTCCGGTTGAAGGACCATCTGCGCAAGGTTTACCGCGACGGCCTGCGCGGCGCGGCGGACCTGTCCGAGATTGAAGAAATCATCCCCGCGCCAGAGAATAAAAATGTAACCGAACCGTCTGAAACCGGCGAATATGTTAAAGAGGCGGTGGCGGCCCTGCCGCCCAAACAGGCGATGATTTTGAAACTGATGTACGAAGACGGTTTGACGGCGGCGGAGACGGCCAAGCGCCTGGGCATGGGATTGTCGGCGGTCAAAGTGGCGGCGCACCGGGCTTATAAAGTGCTGCGCAAGAAATTAGCAGTGAGTGACGAGCAATGAAGGATATGGAAAGTTTCATTGATGAATTGTCAGCGCGGCCGTGTCATCGCAATTGCGGTCTGGCGCAGTTGTTTTTTACCTGGATGGGCGGGGCGGCGTTATACATTGCGGCGGTGTTGTTTTTATATCTGACACCGCGTCCGGACTTGCTGGGCAAGTTGCTGTCCGACCGACCGTTTGAAATTGAAATCCTGTCTTTGATCGCGATTATTTTTTCCACCGCCCTGGCCGCCTGCGCCGCTGCTTATCCCGACGCGCAGCAAAAGCGTTTTGTCTTTTTCCTGCCGCTCCTTTCGTTTGCGATTTTTATCTGGACGATGTTTCTTGCCTGGCTGACGAGCGCGCCCCCGCCTCTTCCCGCATGGCATGAAATGAATTGCACGCTGTGCATCACCTTGCTGTCGCTGCCGCCTGCCTTGTTTCTCGCTTGGCAAATCCGCCGCATGGCGAGCGTGCGGCCGCGCCTTGCCGCCGTAAATGCTTTGCTGGCGGCTTTCGCCATAGGCGCGCTCGCGCTGCGGTTATCGGAGCCGACGAACTCCATTCCGCACCTGGCGCAGTTCCACTATTTGCCCATGCTGGCCGTGGCGGCGATTGGTGTTTTGATCGGTCAAAAACTTTTCCGCTGGTAATCAGCTTTTTTCGCATGTTATAATTACGCCATGAACCGCATCCGCGCCGAACGCGGCCTGACCTTGCTTGAAACCGTGATTTTCCTGGCGATTGCCGGCGTTATTATCGCTGCGGTCTGGATCGTCGTTGCGGAGGTGAATTTTCACAATCAAGTCGCGCAAACGGAACAGGCGGTTATCACGACCGCGGCGCGGATCCTTGATTTCTATAAAGACCGCCCGATGGATACCGGCCTGACTAACACGGTCGCAATCGACACGAATTTGGTTTCCAGCGATCTGATCGTTGACGGCACGTTGCAGCATTATCTCGGCACGTCTTCCACGGTTAATTTAATCGTCATCAGCAGTTCCGCCGTGGCCACATGCGGAGCGGGACAGGATTTTTATATTGAACTGCAAAACGTCCGCCCGGATGCTTGCGCGCAACTGGCGACGGATCTGTCGGGCACGCAAACCAATATGGTGTCCAATAATATTGCCTCTTTATTGATCGGGGGCACGAATGTTACGGCGGGACAGAGTTTGGATGTTTCCAAGGTTGAAACCGCTTGTGCAAACAGCGCGACCATTGATATCTGTTTTCAGCAGCCCTAGGCTGACATCAATTTCGTAAAGCGTTCGAATAAATAATGGCTGTCGTGCGGTCCGGGTGAAGCCTCGGGGTGATACTGCACGGAGAATGCCGGGCGGTCGGTGAGGCGCAGGCCTTCGTTGGTGCCGTCGAACAGGCTGATGTGTGTGACTTCGGCGTTCGCAGGCAAGCTGTCGGGGAGAACCTGGAAACCATGGTTCTGGCTGGTGATTTCAACCTTGCCGGTTTGCAAATCTTTCACCGGATGGTTCGCGCCGCGGTGGCCCGTGGGCATTTTCGACGTCTTGCCGCCGACGGCGAGCGCCAGCATCTGGTGGCCGAGGCAAATGCCGAACAACGGAATTTTATCCGCCAGGATTTTTTGAATCACCGGCACGGCATATTCACCCGTCGCCGATGGATCGCCGGGGCCGTTGGATAAAAACACGCCGTCGGGTTTATGGCGCATGATGTCGTCGTAACTCGCGTTGGCGGGAACGACGGTCACGTCGCATCCCGCGCTGGCGAGGCAGCGCAAAATGTTACGCTTCGCGCCGTAATCAATCGCGACGACTTTGTACTTCGGCGCCGTCTGTTTGCCGTGACCCGCGCCGAGTTCCCACAGGGTTTCTTCCCAGTGATAAGTCTGCGCGCAGGAAACATCCTTGGCCAGATCCATGCCATTAAGGCCCGGCCATTCACGCGCGAGTTTTTGCAGCGCGGCGACATCAATCTTGCCATCCGGCGCATGACACAAAGCGCCGTTGGGTGCGCCTGCGTCGCGGATCAGCTGCGTCAAGGCGCGCGTATCCACGCCCGCGATGGCGGGCAGGTTATAGGATTTCAACCAGGTATCCAGGTGTTCACGCGCCCGGAAATTCGCGGGGTTCGTGATATCCTCACGCAACACCATGCCGCGCGCGGCGGGATTGATGGTTTCGATATCTTCCGCGTTCGTGCCGACGTTGCCGATGTGCGGGAAAGTAAAAGTGATGATCTGGCCCGCATAGGACGGGTCCGTCATAATTTCCTGATAGCCTGTCATGGAGGTATTGAAACAAACCTCGCCTACGGTCGTAACCGGGGCGCCCAGGCCGCGGCCCCAAATCACCGTCCCGTCCGCGAGCACAAGCGCGGCGGTGGCGCCGGGGGGAGAGATCAGATTTGTCATGATAACGTGACGAGGATATAATGAAACCTGAGGGGATTTGCAATGAAAGATTTCATCCAATCGGTGCGGAATTTCAAAGAATATCAGGCGCTCTACCGCCAATCCATCGAAAAACCCGATGAATTCTGGCGCGCGCAGGCGCAGCGGCTGGCATGGCAGAAATTCCCCAAGAAAATCAAAAACGCCAGTTTCAAAAACGGCGTGCGGATCAGATGGTTTGAAGACGGCGCCCTGAACGTCGCCGAAAACTGCCTTGACCGCCACCTGCCGCGCCGCGCCAATGACACCGCCATTATCTTCGTCGGCGACGCGCCGGGCGAAGTGCGGCGGATTACCTTTCGGGAATTATACGACGAGGTTTGCCGCATGGCGCAAATCCTGCGCGACCAGGGCGCGCGCCACGGCGATGTCGTGACGATTTATTTGCCGATGATTCCGGCGGCGGCCGTCGCCATGCTCGCCTGCGCACGTATCGGCGCGGTGCATAGCGTCGTTTTTGCGGGCTTTTCCGCCCAGGCGCTGGCCGCGCGGATTCAGGACGGCAAAAGCAAAATTGTGATCACGTCGGACATCAGCAAACGCGGCGGCAAAGTTATTCAATTGAAAAAAGAAGTGGACGCGGCGCTGGCGGATTGCCCGAGCGTGAAAAGCGTTTTGGTTGTGCAACACGGCGACGGTACCTGCGCGATGCAAAAAGGCCGAGATCACTGGACACGCGATTTGCGCCCCAAAGGCGTGCCGAAAATCCGGCCGGAAAAAATGAATGCGGAGGATACGTTATTCATCCTCTATACCTCCGGCTCCACCGGCAAACCAAAAGGTGTCGTGCATACGACGGGCGGTTATTTGTTATATGCATCGCTCACGCACCAGGCCGTGTTTGATGCGCAACCCGGTGACGTTTATTTTTGCACGGCGGATGTGGGTTGGGTGACGGGGCATTCCTATGTCGTCTATGGCCCCCTCGCCAACGGCATCACCACCGTGATGTTTGAAGGCGTGCCGTCTTATCCCGACGCTTCGCGTTTCTGGCAAATCGTGGATGAATTGAAGGTCACCAAATTTTACACCGCGCCCACCGCCATCCGCGCTTTGATGCGCGAAGGCGATGATTTCGTCCGGCGCACATCGCGCAAGAGTTTAAAAATCCTCGCCAGCGTCGGCGAGCCGATCAACGAAACTGCATGGCAATGGTATCACGACATTATCGGTAACGGTCGCTGCCCTATCATGGATACCTGGTGGCAGACGGAAACGGGCGGGCATATGATCACGCCGCTGCCGCATGCGATTAAAACCAAACCCGGTTCGGCGACGCTGCCGTTTTTCGGCGTGGAGCCTGTCATCATCGACGCGAATAATCAGGAACTGCGCGGTGAAGGCGAAGGGCAATTATGCATCCGCCATTCCTGGCCGGGGCAGGCGCGCACGCTGCTGGGCGATCACAAACGTTTTGTCGAAACCTATTTTTCCACCCATCCCGGTTTGTATTTTTCCGGCGACGGCGCGCGGCGCGATGCAGATGGATATTATTGGATCACGGGGCGCGTGGATGATGTCATCAACGTATCTGGCCACCGCATCGGCACAGCGGAGGTAGAAACGGCGATTAACAGCCACAAAGCCGTCGCGGAATCCGCAGTTGTCGGCATGCCGCATGACATCAAGGGGCAAGGGTTGTTTGCTTATATTATTTTGAAAGACGGCGCGAAGGCCGGTGAAAAATTCACCGACGAAATCCGCGCGGCGGTGAATTCGGAAATCGGCCCGATCGCGAAACCCGATAAAATCCTGGTCGTGCCCGGCCTGCCCAAAACCCGCAGCGGCAAAATCATGCGCCGCATTTTGCGCAAGATCGCGGAGGGGGATACGAGCAACCTGGGCGATATCTCGACACTGGCTGATCCGGGTGTGGTGGAACAGATTATAAAAGCGGCTAGCCAATAGTTACGCGGCGTGCCACATTCCGGCCTCAAGAAAATCAAAGAGGAAAAATATGTCAGACCTGCGCAGCAAAATTAACGATGAAGTCAAAACGTCCATGAAAGCTGGCGATGCCGCGCGCACGAGCACGCTGCGCATGATCAACGCCGCCATCAAACAAAAAGACATCGACACGCGCACGGATACGAATAAAGATCCCATCGCCGACGCCGCGATTTTATCCCTGCTGCAAAGCATGATCAAACAGCGGCGCGAGAGCATCGCGCTGTACGAACAAGGCAACCGCGCGGAATTGGCGGCGAAAGAAGCCGAAGAAATCAAAGTGATTGAATCTTTCTTGCCCGCCCAGGTGAGCGAAGCTGAAGCGCGCAAAATCATCGGCGACATCATCGCGTCATCCGGCGCCGCCGGCATCAAAGACATGGGCAAGGTCATGGGCGCCGTCAAAGAAAAACTGTCGGGCCAGTATGATACGGCGGAGGCGTCGAAGCTGGTAAAAGAGTTGCTGAGCGCTTAAATTTCAAACGTTATTTTTCTTGGTGCACGGGGAAACAAATTGTGTCTTTTTCTAGCTTCAGGCAAGACTTCCAGTACGATATCCATGACCTGACTTGCCGTATATCTTTCTAGAACTTTGCAAATAGGTGGACTCCAGGTTGCAAGGGCTTCTGCTTGCCTAAATCTTTCCATATCTTCCGGACGCCCCTTCTCACGAATGTTTTCACAATGGATGGAAACCACTAATAAATTGCCATCTTCTTTCAAACCTTGAATAAGGATTGGCAAATGCCCCCTGCCTACAGCGCCATAGAAACCACCCTTAGTTGCCAACTCTCTTAAGCTCCTGAGCATTTCATACTCTCGCAACATAAAATTTGCATCCGTCATATTCGGTGCATTATCCCCGTCATTTATTCTGAAGTGGGGGTCAAAAGCGTGCACTTCCGCATCATCTAATAATTGCAAAAACCACAAATAATTCGCGTTTTCCGCCCCATCATCCAATTGAGAGTATTCGTTAAACACTGAAGGCAATTTTTTCATCGCCCTTTTTCTTTCGCTTGGTTTGGCACAGTTAAAACCTGGAAGTAAATAGGATAAAACTTCTTCTGTTGCTTTTTTAAAATCCTCTAATTCAGGCTGATCACATTCTACAGCGGCTCTTGGAATTCCTAGGTCACAAAAGGCAAAAGCAATCATCAATTCAATCGCCAAGGCGTGACGCGATGTATGAGAATCCCCAATCATCAAAACCAGATTTTTCTCAAGCTTATCCGCTTTACGTGCATGCTCAACTGTCAACGTATAGGCATAGTGCAAATCTTTTTTAATTTGGATGTCTTTGTCTTTTGGCGGCATGGCTTCTCTCGATTGGCATCCTAACTTCTTTCAAAGCGGAAATTCAAGAAATTTATTGGAATTTTTCTTAAAAAATAGCTTTTTTAGCTGCCATATCACGCCTTCTTACGCTAGCAATATCTGATGTCCACCTTTCCCCCGCAATTCCTCGATGAGCTTCGCTTGCGCTTGCCGCTGGCGGATTTTTTGGGACGACGCGTGCGGCTGGTGAAATCGGGCATTCACACCAAGGCGCTGTGCCCGTTCCATCAGGAAAAATCGCCGTCGTTTGTTTTGTATAACGATCATTATCATTGCTTCGGCTGCGGCGCGCATGGCGACATTATCAACTTCACCATGCAGGCGGAGCGCCTGTCCTTTCCCGACGCGGTGGAAAAACTGGCGGGTGAAGCGGGCCTGCCCGTGCCCACGACTTCGCCGCAAGAACGCGAGGCGGCGGCGGCCCAAGCGCGCGGGTTTGATGCGCTGCTGGCGGCGCTGGAATTTTTCCGCGCGCAGTTGCGCGGCACGGCGCTGCAATACCTGCGCGATCGCGGGTTGGATGATGAAACGATTGAGCGTTTTATGCTCGGCTATTCGCCCGCGGACAGTCAGGCATTGATCACGCATTTGCGCGGGCAAGGGTTTGCGGAGGATCTTCTGATCCAATTCGGCCTCGCGAAAAAATCCGAACGCGACGGGAAATTATTTTCCTTCTTCCGCGACCGCGTGATGTTTCCCGTCACGGACCGCCACGGCCGCACCGTCGCATTCGGCGCACGCATTCTGCCGGGCCATGGCGACGGGCCGAAGTATATTAACTCAGGCGATCACCCGTTATTTACGAAGGGTAAGTTACTTTATAACCTGCCCGCCGCGCGCCAAGCTGCGCTGGACGGCCAGCCGATTATCGTCACTGAAGGTTATCTGGACGTGATTTCCTGCGCCGCCGCCGGATTGCCGGGAGCCGTCGCGCCGCTCGGCACGGCGATGACGGAAATACAATTGCAATTGCTGTGGCGGTTATTGCCCGCGCATGGCGGACGCCATGTGGTGCCGTTGATTTGCTTTGACGGCGACAGCGCGGGACGCACGGCGGCATCACGCGCGCTGGATCGGTTATTGCCGCATTTGTCGCCCGAACAATCCGCGCGGTTTGCGTTTTTGCCGGAGGGGCAAGATCCGGACAGCCTTATCCGCACGGGCGGCCTCGCAGGTTTTCAGGACATTTTGCATCAGGCCATCGGCCCCGCCGAATGGCTATGGCAACGCGCGACGGCGCAGCAGAATTTTTCCTCGCCTGAGGAACGCGCGGCGCTGCGCCGCCGCCTGCGCCAGGAAGTCGCCGAGATCCGCGACGGCGATACGCGCCAGCAATATGAAAACGATTTGAATGCAAGGTTTGAAAAAGCATTTCCATCGGCGTCGATGCAGCCTGAACGCAGCGGCTGGCAAAAAAACTTTGGGGCGAAAAATTCCGGCCCTTTGGTTCGGCCTTCAGCGGCGCCTTCGCAATCTCATGCGGATTTGCGCAAACAAAAATTATTATTAATGACGCTGATCACCCATCCGCACTTGCTGGACGATGCGCAGGAATTCTTGGCGCACCTGGAAATCGCCGACCCCATCCTCGCCGCGCTGCAACAATCCCTGGCCGCAACGCCGACGCGGGAGCGCGAACATCTGTGGGAAGAATTGCGCGCAACCGGCCAAGCCGAAACGCTCGACACGCTATGGCACGATGCGCAATTACGCCTGACGAAATTCGCCTTCGACCCCGCGCGAGATGAGGATGCGGCGGCGTTTGTGGTGGAGATGAAGGGGATGGCATAATAATATCATTCCGGGCGGGGTGCCGCAGGTGCATAGATTCGGGATGACAGTTTATATAACCTATTGAAATATCGAAATAATTCCAGAAGCTGGTAATTTTATGCTTGTATTCCTGGTCTTTCCGCGCTATAAACCGCCGCTTGTTTCCGGGCCTGGCAACCCCTAGATATGATTCGCCCCCAGTAAGATGAAATAACATAGACAACCCTTAGGAATCTTCGCCGACGATGGCTACTAAACCGACAAAGCCCGCCGCCCCCGCCAAAAAACCCGCATCCAAAGCCGCCGCCCCCGCGCGGGAAGGCGATGCGCCGCTGCTCGACAACCAGAATGCCAATCTGAAAAAATTATTGGCCAAGGGGAAAACGCGCGGCTTTGTCACCTATGACGAATTAAACGCCGCCTTGCCGCCCGAAGAATTTTCGTCCGAACAAATCGAAGACATGATGGGCAAGCTGTCCGAAATGGGCATCAACATCATCGAAGCCAGCGAGGACGACGAGGAAGAAGAAAAAGAAGGCGGCAATATTTCCGATAGCGAAGTATCGCGCACCGACGACCCCGTGCGCATGTATCTGCGCGAGATGGGCAACGTTGAATTGCTGTCGCGTGAAGGCGAAATTGCGATCGCGAAACGTATTGAGGCCGGCCGCGAGATGACCATTTCGGGCATCTGCGAAAGCCCGATTTCGATTAAGGCTGTGATTGACTGGCATGATGCGCTGGAAGAAGGCCGTTTGTATTTGCGTGACATTATTGATTTGGACGCGAGTTACGGCGCAGGGCCGGATAATAAAGAGCTGGCGGCCGTCGAACGCGGCGATAAAGACGAAGACGAAGACGAGAAAGAAAAAGAAGGCGGCAGCGACGACGGCGGTTTTGACGATGAGGCCGCGATCACCCTGACCGCGATGGAAGCCAGCCTGAAGCCACAGGTGATGGAACATTTGGGCGCGATTAAAGATACCTATAAAGAATTGTCCAAGGTGCAAAACCAGCGTTTGGTGACGTTGCGCCAGGGCAAGAAACCGACCGACCAGAACAATAAAAAATACGACGAATTAAAACGCAAAATGGTGGAGCAAATTGCGCTCGTGCGGTTCAACAATGCGCGGATTGAACAATTGCTGGAAAGTTTGTATTCGCAAAATCGTAAATTGATCGCGGCGGAAGGTAAATTGCTGCGCATGGCGATCGACAGCGGCGTATCGCGTGATGAATTCCTGGGCAATTATTACGGTCATGAACTCGACCCGAATTGGCTGGATAGTCTGAGCGGCAAAAGCGCGGGCTGGAAAAAATTCAAAACCCGTGAAGACCGCATCAACGAAATCCGCGTTGAGATTGAAAAAATCAGCCACGACAACGCCCTGCCGATTTCCGAATTCCGCCGCATCGTTGGCACCGTGCAAAAAGGCGAAAAAGAAGCCGCCCGCGCGAAAAAGGAAATGGTCGAAGCCAACCTGCGTTTGGTGATTTCGATCGCGAAAAAATATACCAATCGCGGTTTGCAATTCCTGGATCTGATTCAGGAAGGCAACATCGGCCTGATGAAGGCCGTCGATAAATTCGAATACCGCCGCGGTTATAAATTCAGTACCTATGCCACCTGGTGGATCCGCCAGGCGATTACGCGCTCGATCGCCGATCAGGCGCGCACCATCCGTATCCCCGTTCACATGATCGAGACGATCAACAAACTGGTGCGCACGTCGCGCCAGATGATGAACGAGATCGGCCGCGAACCGACGCCTGAAGAATTGGCTGAGAAGTTGCACATGCCTTTGGACAAAGTCCGCAAGGTTTTGAAGATTGCCAAAGAACCCGTGTCATTGGAAACGCCTGTTGGTGATGAAGAAGACTCGTCACTCGGTGATTTCATCGAAGATAAAAACGCAGTGATCCCCGTCGACGCCGCCGTCCTCGCGAATTTGCGCGAGAGCACTACGCGCGTGTTATCGTCACTGACCCCGCGTGAAGAACGCGTCCTCCGCATGCGCTTTGGCATCGGCATGAACAGCGACCACACCCTTGAAGAAGTCGGCCAGCAATTCAACGTCACGCGCGAACGTATCCGCCAGATTGAGGCGAAAGCATTGCGCAAGTTGAAACATCCGAGCAGGTCGCGGAAGCTCAGAAGCTTTTTGGATTAATTGTCATCCCGGCCAAGCCTGCAGGGCGCAGAGCCGGGATCCCCGGAAGAATAAGGAATGACCGTTGGGAGATTCCGGATAGCAGCTGCGCTAAGACGCTCCGCGTCTAAGCTTCGCTAGCTTCCGGGATGACAATCAAAAGCAACGTCTCTATAAAAACGTATGCGCCCCTTCGCCTCCCTCACCGAGCAGGAAATTCTCGCCCTCGCGATTTCGAATGAGGAGGACGATGCGCGGATTTATCAGTCTTTTGCGGAGCATGTGCGCGGGGATTATCCGGAAACGGCCAAGGTCCTGGACGGCATGGCAGGCGAAGAGGCCGGGCACCGCAATATGTTATTTGATTTGTACCGCGAAAAATTCGGCGAGTTTTTACCGCTGATCCGCCGCGCGGACGTGCGCGGTTTTATCAAGCGCGATCCGATCTGGCTGGTGAAGACCACCAGCCTTGAAACAATCAGTGATTGCGTCGCGCGCATGGAACAGGAAGCGGGCGCGTTTTATCAAAAGGCGGCGGAAATTACGCGGGACGCTTCCATCCGCAAATTATTAAACGAATTGGCAGATGTTGAACTGCAACATGAAGATACCGCGCATAAACTCAGCGCGAAACATTTGAACGAAAACGCGCGCACGTCGGAGAAGCAGACGCACAAGAAAAAATTTATCCTGCAATATATCCAGCCGGGTTTGATGGGCTTGATGGACGGATCGGTTTCCACCCTCGCGCCGTTATTCGCGGCGGCATTCGCGACGCATCACAACTGGGAAACTTTCCTGATCGGTCTGGCGGCCGCGATCGGTGCCGGGATTTCCATGGGCTTTGCCGAAGCGCTGGCGGATGACGGTGAAATTTCCGGGCGCGGCAATCCGATTATTCGCGGCGTTTCATGCGGCGTGATGACGGCGATCGGCGGCCTGGGCCATACCTTGCCCTACCTGATCCCGGATGACGTGCCGAATGCTTTTGCGCTTGCGACAGGTATCGCCAGCGTTGTTGTGGCGATTGAACTCGGCGTCATCGCCTGGATCAAGGCGAAGTATATGGAAACCCCGTTCTGGCGCGCGGCGGTGCAGGTGGTGCTGGGCGGGCTGCTGGTATTCGCCGTGGGAATTTTAATCGGCAGCAGTTAAAAACTTTTCCCATTCCGCCGCGCGCGCGGTCCAAGTGTAATTTTCATTCGCCCATCGCACTTGCGCAGACAAACGCTGCTCAAGTTCGCCGCCGCGCCACTGGCTTTGTAATTCCGTTATAATGCGTGTGAGCACAGCAGCGTATTCAGCGGCATGCGTATGAGCATCAGAAATGGCGGGCAATAAATGCCCATGACCGTTCAAAGTTTCCGGCAGCGCGCCGAGATCGGACGTCACCACGATGCATCCGGCGGCGAGGGCCTCCATCACCGCGATACAGGCGGTTTCAGCGAAGGTGTTGGGATAGGCCAAAATCAACGTCGCGCGCAAAGCTTCGGCCAAATCGGGTTGCGGCACGCTGCCGACATGCGTTACGCCGGACGACGCACGGGCGTTCGTAAGCAGGCGCGTGATCGTTTCGGGATTTTCCATTTCATATAACTTCATATCCGAAAAGATTTGCAGTTCGATGGAAGGATGCGCGGCGTGGATGGCGGGCCAGGCGAGCATCAGGCGGTCGAGGCCGCGAAAGGGCGTCGACGTATAGGCCAGGCGCGGCGCCGTGGATTTGCAGGCAAGGATAGGCAGGCCGTCAAACAGATTTTCAAACGCGGGTGAAATCGCGTTGCGCAGAACCATGCGCGGCGTGGCGGTGAGCGCTGGGAAGGTTTTCAGATATTCCTCTTCCTGCCATTGACTGACGAAAATCATGGCATCCCATGTTTTCAAAGTTTCCAAATCATGCAGCGGCTGGGCGGCGGGCTGGTCGGGCGCAAAATGCTGCCACAAAATCTTTTTCGCCTGCGGCGCGGCGGCGGCGAGTTGCAGGGGATATTCCACCGTCGAATTATTTAAATGCACAAAGGCATCTGCATCCGCAATCGCAGCAGCGGGAACATGATTGCCAAGAGCATGTACGCCCGCGACTTCGTGCGGTTCGGCATTGTTGATGAAACTGACGCGCACGCCGCGCGCGGCCAGGGCCATCATCAGGTAACAGACCGCCGATTGCGTCCCGCCGATCGGCCGATGCAGCGGCGCATCCACGCGGTAAGGCCAAGGCACTTGATCGATGAAAACGATATGCATTCAAAGAGATTAGCAGACTGGCGGACTGGTAGACTAGTTATCCTGCGGCTAAATCTGCTTTAGCGCTTGCGCGATATCGGCCTGCAAATCATTGACCGCCTCAATCCCGGCGGAAAAACGCACCAAGCTGTCGGTGATACCGATTTGCGCGCGGCGGTCGGGCGGGATGGAAGCATGTGTCATAATGCCAGGGTGGTTGATAAGGCTTTCAACGCCGCCCAGGGATTCCGCCAGGGTGAAAATTTTCAACGCCTCCATAAAACGGCGCGTGCCCGCGAGGTCGGCGTTCAGCTCCGCTAAGATCATGCCGCCAAAACCGGACATCTGCCGGCGCGCCAGTTCATGCTGTGGATGCGTTTTCAAACCGGGATAGTGCACGGCCTTGATCTGGGGTTGCGCCGCCAGGAATTCCGCCAGAACGGCGGCATTGGCGCAATGTTTTTCCATGCGCACGGCCAGCGTCTTTACGCCGCGCAGGACAAGGAAAGCGTCAAAAGGCCCGGGCACTGAACCGATGGAATTTTGCAAAAACGGCAAGCGTTCCAACAGTTCCGCATTGTCGCCGATCACCACCGCGCCGCCGACGACATCGGAATGACCGTTGATGTATTTCGTCGTGGAATGCAGCACGAGATCAAAACCGTATTTCAACGGCTGCTGAAGCATCGGCGTGGCGAAGGTGTTATCGCAGATCGAAATCAAATTGTGCTTTTTGGCAAAGGCGGCGATTTTTTCCAGATCGACCAAACGCATCATCGGATTGGTCGGCGTTTCCGCCCAGATCAATTTGGTATTGGGCCGCACAGCCGCCGCCAGCGCCGCATCGTCATTCAAATCCACATACGTAAAATCCAAACCGGCGCTGTGGCGGCGCACGCGTTCAAACAGGCGGTATGTGCCGCCATACATATCATCCATCGCGATGACGTGACTGCCGGATGGCAATAATTCCAACACCGTGGATTCCGCGCCTTGGCCGGATGAAAAAGCCAGCGCGCGCTGGCCGCCTTCCAGATCCGCCAGACAGCGTTCCAAAGCCTGGCGCGTTGGATTATGTCCGCGCGAATAAACGTAACCTTTATGCACGCCGGGGCTTTCCTGAGCATAGGTTGAAGTCGCGTAAATCGGCATCATCACCGCGCCGGTGGTGGGATCGGGCGATTGCCCGGCATGGATGACGCGCGTAGCGGGGTGTAAATGTTTTGTATCCATCATGATTAATCCTTAAGCAGTTTGGATAAATATTTCACGCCCGCGTCCTGGACGATCGTGACAATGCGCGCGGGACCAGGGATACGGTCCATCAGCCATTGCACGCCCGCCAGATTTCCGCCCGCGGATAGGCCCGGCAAAATGCCTTCGAGCCGAGCGCAGGCGCGGCAAAGACCGAAAGCATCGGCGTCGGAATATTGCATGCTTTCATCCACAACCGTGATGTCTATGGCATCCGTCAGGCATTCTTTACCGACGCCTTCGACTTGATAGGGGCCAAGGTCTTCCTCGCGGCTCACGCCGGTTTTGGCGATGTGATAAAGAGCGGAACCTTTGGGATCGGGCAGCAAAACTTTTAATGCCGGATTTTGTTCTTTCAAATATTTCGCCGCGCCTGTGATCGTGCCGCCCGTGGAACCGCCGGTGACGAGCCAATCGACCCGGCCATCCATCTGGCGCCAGATTTCGGGACCGGTGGTAAGATAATGCGCTTCGGTATTCAGCGGATTATCATATTGATTGACGTGAAAGCTGTTAGGCGTTTCGCGCGCGATTTGCGCCGCGCGGTTGATGTAATGTTCCGGACTGTCATGGTGCACATCGGTCGGGCAAACAATGACCTCCGCGCCCAACATGCGCATGTGGTTTTTCTTTTCTTCAGAAACCTTGGTCATCGTGGTCAGGATCAATTTGTATCCCAGGCGTGCGCAAAAAAACGCCAGCGCCGCGCCGGTATTGCCCGATGAAGCCTCCACCACCGTCATGCCGGGCCGGAGTTTGCCGGTTTTTTCCGCATCGCGCAGGATATGCACAACGATGCGGTCTTTTACGCTGCCAGATGGATTGTAGTATTCGAGTTTGGCAAAAACCTCGATGCCCTTGTTATTGGCGAAAAGGCGGTGGAGCGGCACCATCGGCGTATTGCCGACAAGATGAAAAGCGGGATCAGATTCCAGATGAGGCATGGTTTAACGTAACGGTTTGCGGTTGCGGAAAAAATGGAAAAATTAAGCGCAGCACGAACGATAATTTTTGCAACAGCATGCTGCGCCGGTGATCATAATTCGGATGCAAGCGGCGGTAAAGGTTGCTGTTGAAACCATGGTATTAAGCCTATCAAATTCGCATGGGATGTCAAAGGGGAAATCGCGCCCGCGTAAAAGCTTGCAAAGCCGGGCGATACGAGGCAAAATTTTATTTGGGATTCGAATGTTCAATAAACTTTTCCGCTGTTTGATCGTCATAGGGCTTTGGGCCGCCGCAATCTTGGAATGTCCGACGGCCGGCGCGCAAAACAATGCCGAAATTCGCGCCGACCGTTATGGCGCCATCGTGGTGGAAGCCAAAACGGGCAAGATTTTAATGGCGGAACATGCGGATAGGTTGTTGCATCCTGCCTCTCTCACCAAATTGATGACGCTTTATCTGACGTTCGCCGCGATGCGCGCGGGGAAGATTGATGAAGATACGGAATTGAATGTTTCCGCCTATGCCGCCAATGCCTCGCCGACCAAGTTGGGTTTGCAGGCCGGGGATACGGTGACGGTGCATAATGCCGTGCTGGGCGTGATTACGCGCTCGGCCAATGATGCGGCGCGCGTGCTGGCGGAAAATATCGGCGGTAACGAAGACCGTTTCGCCGCCATTATGACCGCCACCGCGCACCGTTTAGGCATGCGCAATACGACGTTCCGAAACGCTTCGGGCCTGCCCAATCCGGGCCAGATTTCAACGCCCAAGGATATGGCCATTCTGGCGCGCGCGATTATTACGCATTTTCCGGAATATTATCATTTGTTCTCGACGCAGAATTTTGTCTTTCGCGGCCAGGAAATCACCAATCATAACCATTTGATGGAACGCTACCCCGGTATGGATGGCATGAAAACGGGATACGTCGCAGCGAGCGGATTTAATCTCGTCGCCAGCGCGGTGCAGAATAACATCCGTTTGATCGGCGTGGTTTACGGCGGCCGCACGGCTTTGCTGCGCGATAATTATATGACGGATATGCTCGACCATTCCTTTGCCACAGCAATGAACGATGCGGCTCATGCCTCACCCAAATATGCGGGAACAGTCATGCAACCGACTACGGCCAATCTGACGCCGCAACCGCCGCCGACGGTGCAATCGTCACAAAATACTCCCGCTGAAGTCACCGCCGCGCAGGCGCCCAACACGGATGGCGGCATCACGCCGCCCCCCGCCACGGAAACCAAACGCGAAGACACGGTGGCCCAGGATAAAATCCAGATCAGCAAACAATGGGGCGTGCAAATCGGCGCTTTCCGCACGCGCAGCCAGGCGCAGCGCATGCTGCAACACGTCAAAAGCAGTTATCATAACCTGCGGGACGGCGAGCCTTTGATCGCTACCGTCAAAGTACGCGGCGCGCGCATGTATCAAGCGCGTCTGACGGGCCTGACGCAGCCCGGCGCGGCAGGCGCTTGCGCCGCACTACAAGCGCGCGGACATGCTTGTGTTACGGTGAAGCCGACGGGTTAATAATCCAATCAATGCCAGCTCAAAATAAACTCCACCCCGCTGAGGGATAGCTGGTCTTTAAGCAATCCGGTCAGACGTTCAAGACTGGCTTCGTCGCGGCCTTCCGCGCGGCCAACCAAGGCGGCTTGGGTGTTTGAAGCGCGCAGGAGCCACCAGCCGTCGGGCGTGGTGACGCGTACGCCGTCGACGTCATTCACGTTCAATCCGGCGGCTTTCACGCGCGCGGTGATTTCATCCATGATGGCGAATTTGCGCTCTTCGGATACGGTGATGCGCATTTCGGGTGTGTTGATTACGCGCGGCAAAGCGTCAAGCAGCGCAGCTAAATCCTGCTGCGTCGATGCGAGGTAATTCAGCAGACGCACCCCGCAATACAAACCATCGTCAAAACCGTAATAACCATCGGCGAAAAACATATGGCCGGACATTTCGCCCGCGATCGGCGCGCCGGTTTCTTTCATCTTGGCTTTGATCAGCGAATGACCCGTGCGCCACATGAGCGGCTGGCCGCCCAGGCGCGTGACTTCGTCAAACAAAACTTGGCTGGCCTTGACGTCCGCGATGATCGTCGCGCCGGGATGACGCGCCAAAACATCGCGCGATAAAATCGCCAGCAATTGATCGCCCCAAACGATGCGCCCGCGCCGATCGATCACACCAATGCGGTCGCCATCGCCGTCAAATGCGATACCGAGATCAGCTTTTTTCTCAGCCACCACACGCTGTAAATCTTTCAGATTTTCCGGCACCGTCGGATCGGGATGGTGGTTTGGGAATTGGCCGTCCACGTCAGCGAATAATAACGTATGCTCACCCGGCAGGCGGTCTGTGATGTTTTTCAGCACCGCGCCCGCCGCGCCGTTGCCCGCGTCCCAGACGACTTTCAAACTGTTTTTGCTTTTGTAATCGGCGGCCAGACGCGCGGCGTAATCGTTTTTGATGTTATGCACGGTCAGCGTGCCTTTGCCCTCAATCACTTCCCCCACCGCAGCAGAGCGGCCGAGGGCGAGAATATCTTCACCGTAAAACGGCTTATCCATCATCACCATTTTAAAACCGTTATGCGTCGGCGGATTGTGCGAACCTGTTACCATCACGCCTGCATCAAGACCCAAATGTTTCACCGCAAAATAAAGCATCGGCGTGGGGCCGAGGCCGATTTGATGCACATCCGCGCCGCTTTCCATCAAGCCGCGCACCAGTGCGGCTTCGAGTTCCGGCGAAGACACGCGCCCATCGCGCCCAATGGCGACGGATTTTCCGCCCGCTTTGTGCAGCGTTGTGGCAAAAACGCGGCCCAGAATATACGCGTCATGCGGCGTTAAGGTTTCATTGAAAATCCCGCGAATATCATAAGCGCGGAGGATGGAGGCGTGAAATTGATGCATGGTTTAACCTAAGAGTTTTTTTAATTCGCTGCGCAGATTTGTGCCCAGATCGGAACGTTCCAGACCAAAAGCGACATTGGCCATCAGGAAGCCGAGTTTATCACCGCAATCATAACGCGTACCCTGGTAACGGTAACCGTGAAAATCCTGCCCCGCCGCGATCATTTTTTGCAAGGCGTCGGTGAGCTGGATCTCGCCGCCCGCGCCGACGACTTTTTGTTCCAGGAAATCCAGCACCTGCGGCTGGACGATGTAACGGCCGATGATGGAAAGTGTGGAAGGCGCCTTATCCGGCGCGGGTTTTTCCACGACGCCTTTCATTTTCGCCAGGCGGCCATCATCGTTTGCCACATCCAGAATACCGTAACGGTTGGTATGTTCACGCGGAACTTCGGTCACCGCCACAACGTTGCCGCCGATTTCGTTGTAAACTTCCATCATTTGCTTCAGGCAGGGCACGCCGTTCAGCACGACATCGTCCGGCAGCAAAATCGCAAAGGGTTCGTCGCCGATCACATGGCGCGCGCACCAGATGGCGTGGCCGAGGCCGAGCGGCTGATGCTGGCGCGTGAAATATAAATGGCCGGAAGGAATATCAGCGGCCTGCACAGCGGCCAGCGATTCCTTTTTGCCCTTTTCTTCCAGCGTATCATACAATTCCGGATGCTGATCGAAATGATCCTCTAGAACATCCTTGCCGCGCGAGGTGACGAAAACGAATTCCTCAATCCCTGCCGCGCGCGCTTCCTCCACCGCATATTGAATAAGGGGTTTATCCACCAGCGGCAGCATTTCCTTTGGCATGGTCTTAGTCTGGGGCAAAAAGCGCGTGCCCAGCCCGGCGACGGGAAAAACGGCTTTACGAACAGGTTTTTTCATGCCCGCTTTGTGTCACATCACGCGGGTGCGCTCAAGATGGCAGGAGCAAATCCTTCGCCATATTCACCTTTGCCGCCAGGTAATCCGAGCCGCCCATGTCGGGGTGGAGGCGGCCCATGAGGCGGCGGTAGGCGGTTTTGATATCCTCTTCCGACGCGCCCTCCTTTAATCCCAGGATTTGCAAGGCTTCCTCGCGCGCCATCTGTTCTTTGGATTTGATGAATTTCGCGCGGTAGCGGGCGCGCCAATCGTCGAGCTGGGTGTGATCCAGATAGGTCATTAAAATATCGGCGGAGCGTTTATCCGTGCGGCGAAACTCCGCCAAAAGGTCGAGCAAATCTTCGCTGGCGAGTTGTTCCAAATGCCGCCCGGTAAAAGTGCCGCCGCGCACCTCGCCGTTCATGGCGCGGGTGTTGGCGTTGACGCGCAAAATGATATAGGCGGTTTCCAGTTTATTCGTGGCCGCCGTGACGCTTTGCTGTTGCGCACGGCGTTGCGCCAGGTCGGTATTCTGCGCGAGGCGCATCAGCATCGGCAGCGTCAAGACGCCGAGGCCAAAGGCCGCGGGCGGTTCATGAATAAAAAAGACCAGGTAGTATTGCGCCGCAAGCAATATCACCCAGGCCAGACCGCGCAGCAGTAATTGCCCTTGATAATGGCGGCGCCACGGAATGCCCTTTACGATCAAATAACCCGACACCGCCTGGATCAGCAGCAGCGGCAAAAGCATATCCCAATGTTGCGCCAGAATCGCGGACATTGCTATTTATCGCGCGGCGCGGCGCGCCTGTCACCCAAAAAGCCGGACAAAACCGCAAACTTAGGTCCTGATGTTAACCGACGGGGCTGCGAATTTGTTCAAACTGTCGTTTGTATCCGCCAGGGCTTTTTCCGCGCGTTGAATATCCGGGTTAAAGCCGCTGTGTGTTTTCTGTTCAAGTTTGTGCTTGGCCATCTGGATGATGGATTTTAGCTCATCCTTCAAACGCCTTGCTTCATCGGCAAAGGTTTTATCTTGATCGGCGCTATTTTGATTATTCGCTGCCGTGGCTGTGGTGCGATAAGATGAAGTTTGATTACTAGCAACTGCCTGTGCCGCCGCTGGGTTTGCCGGATCAGAGGCTGCATTTTGCGTATTGGCGTTTGGAGCCGTCGCCGTGACCGCGGCGGCATTATTCGCGCTGGAAACCGCTGCCGGGGCTGGGGATGCGCCGCCAGCCGTTGCGGCATCCGGAGCGGCGGACCCGCCGGAACTGTCGCCGCTGGCGGCGGCATATTCTTTTACGGCATCGGCCAGTTCTTTTGCCAGGCGGGCGGCTTCACGCGCGGTGGCCTTGGGGTTCAGGCCGCCCATCATGTGCAGGGCCTGAATTTCAGCTTTTAATCTGGCGATTTTTTGCTGGGCGGCGGCCTTGTTTTGCTGGCTCAGGGTCGTTTTGGAAGACTTCAGCTGGTTTAAAATCTGGCTGAGTTTATCCTGTTCGGCGTAAAAGGCCTTGACCTTATCCGGGTCGCCTTTGTTGATTTCAGCCGTCAGCTGATCCGCCGAAATAGGCGAATTTTTTACCGCTTTCGACGCGGGCGCCGCGGTGCTTTGAAAAGAGCTGTTATTTACGACATTCATCAAAAGTTCCCAAGTATCCAGAAATTATAACACAAATATATGGGCGAATGATGACAACTTTGTAAAATCTACGCGGCCGTTTGCTTGCCTGGCGGGCCCATATCATTCGCAATCGCGGGGGCCATGCGCTGCATTATTGGTGTGACGTTCAGCGCGTCCATCAATTGCCGCACTTCCTGGCGGGCGGCGATGTGGGACATGGAAACAGGGATATCGCCGGAATCTTCAAAGGTATCGATCATGGTCAGACCCTGGAGGAACAATTCGCGGTAAACCACGCGTTCCGCGAAACCGCCCGCGATGCGGAAACCGATTTTTTCCGCCAGGGCGAAAAGCGCCTCTTCCATATCCTTTTTATTGCGCGATTGCAACGGCGAAAGGCGGTTGCGCAGCACGATCCAATCAATCGTCCCGCCATCGCGCAGTTCCCGCCGGCGGCGCTGTTCGTTGACCATATCGGCGTAAATCGACGAGCGAATGACGCGCCGCGTTTCGGGATCCATTGAACCCAGCAAAACAAAATCCACGAAACTGTCATTCATCGGCGTGATCAGCGTATCGGCATAGCTATGCGCTTCACGCGATAAAAAATTGTCCGTGCCGGGCGTATCCATGACGATAAAATCATGATCGAAACGCAATCGGCCGATGAGTTCGCCCAAACGCCAAGCCTCATCCGCATTGGCTTCGGATTGGCTGTCGAATTTGGATTTTGCGATGCTGTGATGTTCCGGTTGCGGCAATTCGTGGCCGGTTTTCATCACGCGTTTATTGCGGTGATAAAAATAGCGCGTGAGCGTGCCCTGGCGGCTGTCCAGATCGATCGTGGCGACACGAAAGCCAAGACGCAATAACCCGACCGCAATATGCATCGCCACCGTGGATTTGCCCGAGCCGCCCTTTTCATTACCCAGGGTAATGATATGCGCGGGTTTAGGCAGAGCGAAAGGCGACATATGATTCTTTTAGCACGCGCATGACGTGCGGCAAAATAAAAAAGCTAAACATTCTTTCACTTGCTCTTGTTTCAATTCATCCCTAGGGTTTTCCGATGTCAGACGGCATCGAAAATTCCGACACGCGCCGCACCAGCACACTGCTGCGTGAGTTAATTTTGGATAATCCCGCGGATCACATTACGCTGGGCGAAGTTCTAACGCATCTGGGCGATCGCGCGTTTGGTTTTATGATTTTTCTATTGGCCTTCCCCAATTGCCTGCCCGTGCCGCCGGGATTTTCCACCTTTACCGGCGCGCTGATTTTACCTCTGGCTTTTCAATTTTTGCTGGGTGAAACCCTGCCCCGCCTGCCTCGCGGCGTGCGCGAGAAAAAACTCAGCCGCGCGCTTCTGGCCAAAGCGGTGAAAATCATTATGCGCCCGCTGATCTGGTTTGAACGCCTGTTCCAGCCGCGCTGGCTGTTTTTGACGCAAGGCACGGGCGAAAAAATCATCGGCGTTTTGATGATTACCCTTGCATTCGTCATGCTCGTACCCTTGCCGCCGCCGCTGCATTTTTTGCCGGGCGCCAGCCTTGCCTTGCTCGCTCTCGGCACGATGGAACGTGACGGCGCGATTATCACGGCGGGGATTCTGGTTTGGCTCGGCGCTTTCAGTTCGTTAATTCTGGTCGGTGAAGTCATAACGAAATTTGTTCTTCACCTCATCCACCACGTAACGCCGTAATGACAAATGCCGCGCCCATGCCGGAGCTGCGCGGCAATCCCTATTTATTCATGATCAGCCAGGCCTGGCGGTTCGGCGCTGGGCAACGCAGGCGCATGATCACATTTTATTGCCTGTGCTTTTGCGCCAATATGGCGATTATCGCGCAGCCTTGGATTTTCGGACAAACCTTGAACGTCCTGCAATCCGGCGGCGCGGATTTGTTCCAGCGCGTCTGGCCATGGTTTTTATTTTACGGCAGCATGATGGTGGTCTTCTGGACGTTTCACGGCCCTGGCCGCGTGATTGAACGCAATTTCGCCTTTTATGTCAAAAGGCAATTTTTCGACCAGCATTACCGCGCAGTGACGGAACTGCCCATGTCGTGGCACAGCGACCATCATTCCGGCGAAATCATCAACCGCATTCAAAAGGCCGGCATGGGCCTGTATAATTTCACGCAAACACAGTTTATGTATCTGGAAACTATCGTGCGGTTTTGCGGCGCGATTATTATGCTGTCGCTGGTATCCCCCACGGTGGCGGCGCTGGCGATTTCGGGCGCGATTTTAGTCATGACCCTTATCCGCGGATTCGACAAAAAATTGATTATGCTGATCCGCGGCGAGAACCAGGCGGATCATTTTTTCGCTTCGGGACTGTTTGATTTTATTAGCAATATCAATACATTGATCACGCTGCGCCTTGCGCCGCTGACACAGCATGAACTGTCGCGACGCCTGCTAGGTATTTTTGTGCCGCTGAAGGAATCCATCAAACTGAATGAACTGAAATGGTTCAGTTTTATGATCATGGTGGTGACGCTGGAAGCCACCATTATGCTGACTTTCATCCACCATCAGATCGCCATCCGCAATGCCGTGATGGTGGGCACCTTGGTGACGGTCTTTCAATATTTCCGCCAGATCAACGACGTTTTCGTGCGTTTCGCGATTTATTATCAGGAACTGATCCGCGCGCGCGTGGATTTGCATACCGTCGCGCCGATTACCGAAGCTGCTGAGGCCTTGCAAAAAAATCACGCGCCGCCGATACCACCCGCGTGGCAACGCATTGAACTGCGCGAACTGCATTTTAGTTATGACGAAGGCGAGCGTAAAACCTTGGCCGACGTAAATGTAACGCTGCCGCGCGGCGCGCGTATTGCGCTGGTGGGTGAAAGCGGCGCGGGGAAATCATCTTTGCTGTCGGTTCTGCGCGGCATTTATCCGGCGGACGCGCAAGTCACGGTGGACGACGCGGCGGGCGACATCACCATGCTGGCTGATTGTGCAACGCTGATCCCCCAGGATGCCGAAATTTTCGAAAGCACCATCGCGCAGAACATCACCATGGGCGTGGGCGATCAGGAAACCCGCATGCTGCGCGCGGCGGAGATCGCGGAATTCGCGCCGGTCGCGGCGATGCTGCCGGTCGGTTTCGACACCGATATCCGCGAAAAAGGCGTGAACCTGTCCGGCGGGCAGAAACAGCGCCTGGCCCTCACGCGCGGATTATTCAGCGCCGCCGATAGTTCGATTTTACTGCTGGATGAGCCGACGTCGTCCGTCGATGCCGCGACGGAATTGAAAATTTTTACGAATTTATTCGCCGCCTATCCACAAACGACCATCGTCGCCTCGCTCCACCGCCTGCATTTGCTGCCGCGTTTTGATTACATTTATGTGCTGGACGCCGGCCGCGTGGTGGAAGAAGGCGCCTTTGCAACCCTCATTGCCCGCGGCGGCACGTTGAAAAAATTGTGGGATAAATACGAGCAGACGGCTTGATTGCTTATCTCCGTGCGGCTAAAAACAAGCGCATAACCTACGGAGTTTCCCATGTCCTTTGCCGCTGAACTGAAAACCGCCCTTCAACCTCGCCACCTGTTGAACCACCCATTTTACCAGGCCTGGAATGAAGGCAAATTGTCGCGCGAAACCATCCGGGATTATGCCGAACAATACGCGCATCACGTCGATGCTTTCCCGCGTTACATTTCCGCGACGCACAGCATTTGCATGGATGCCGATGCGCGCCAACTGTTGCTGGAAAATCTGTGCGAAGAAGAAGGCATATATGGCGAGGAGCGCCGCGATAATCACCCCACCCTGTGGCGCAAATTCGCCAAGGGCATGGGCGCGACGGATGAAACCATTGATAATGCCGTGCTGGCGGACTGCACGAAAAACCTGATTGAAACCCTGATGGAAAATGCGCGTTCTTCTTATGCCGAGGGCCTGTGCAGCCTTTACACCTATGAACAGCAAGTGCCGGAGATTGCGGAAACGAAAATCAAAGGCTTGAAACAGTTTTATGACGGCGACCAGAAAGACACGTTGAAATTTTTCCAAGTGCATTTGGAAGCCGACATCATCCACCGCGCGCAATGCGAAAAACTGATCGACGCTCTGCCCGCTGAAACGCACAAGGAAGCCAAAGCCGCCGCGATGAGCGCCGCCGACGCCCTGTGGGATTTCCTGACCGGCATGATGAAACGCGCCCAGGCGCGGGGTGAAATTACGGATATGGCCTGCGCGGCTTAGTTTTTCTGTAATACCGCCGCAAAAAACCCATCCGCGCCGCCAAATTCGGTTGGCAGAATGCGTTTTTGTTCGATCAGCCTGAAATCATCATCGGATTTTAAAAACGCAGCTGTCTGATTTTCGCCTTCTTCGCGCTGTAAAGAACAAACGCAATAAAGTAACCACCCGCCGGGTTTTACCCATGTGGCCGCGCGGTCCAGCATCTGAGCTTGCAGCGCAGCAAGGCGTTTTACGTCATCCGCACTGCGGTGAATTAAAATTTCCGGATGGCGGCGGATGGTGCCGGTCGCGCTGCAAGGCGCATCGAGCAGCACGATATCAAACTCCCGCGCCGGCTCAAATTTCATCGCGTCCGCGCATTGCACGTCGGCAGTAAATTTCATGCGCGTGAGGTTTTCATTTAATCGTGTCAGACGCTGGGCCGAACTATCCACCGCCGTCACGCGCGCGCCGCTTGCCAGTAGTTGCATGGTCTTCCCGCCCGGCGCAGCACAGAGATCAAGCACATCCAATCCTGCAATATCACCCAGCATTTGCACCGGCGCGGCGGCCGCAACGTCTTGCACCCACCAGGCACCTTCGGCGTAACCGGGCAGACTTGCCACGTCGGTCGATTTTTCCAGCCGTATTGTTTGCGGCACAATGATCTTGCCATCCAGTTTTTCCGCCCAGCCCGCAGTATCGCGCGGCGCTGTGATATCCAGCGGCGGTTCGGACAATAAAATTTCCAGCCATAGGTTGTGACCGTCAAAATTTTTCCAACTTTCGAGTAACCATGATGGAAAATTTTCACTACGCGGGATTTTTTCGAACTGATGCCGCCCTTCGCGGTCGCAGCGGCGCAGCACGGCGTTTAATAAACCCTTCAAGCCCGCCATATTTTCGCGCACGGCGAGTTCCAGGGTTTCATTCACCGCTGCATGCGGCGGCGTTTTCAAAATCAGCAATTGCGCCGTGCCCAGCAACAGCATCGCCCAAATTTCCGGCGGCACGTTATTGGGGTCTTTCAGCCAGGGCAAAATTAATTTTTTCAGCCGCCCGTAATCGCGCAGTACCGCCATGAGCAGCACGCGCACAAAGGCACGATCGCGCGCCGCCAGACTGGAGAGGCGCGATTCCTGCAGCGCTTCGTCAGTCATTTGGCCAGCCTCCAACACCTGGCGCAGCGCGCGATAAGCGATGTATCTTGTAGTGCTCATGCCTACTTGTAAGCATAAGCGCCGCGGACTAGCTATAGGTTATGGAAAAATTGTCGGAAGAAAATGGGGAATTAGAAGTTAGGAATTTAGGAACTAGGAATGATCAATCTTTGGAGAAACCCACATCTCCTGATGATCCAACTCCTAAAATCCCAATTCCTAAACTCCTAGTTCCTGAAATCGGCGGTCCCGCCGGCCCCGAACCCACCCGCTATGGCGATTGGGAAGTCGGCGGGCGTTGCAGCGATTTTTAATCACGGATGGCCGAAGGTTTCGCGGGCATAACGGCACAATTCATCTGGATTTCGTAATTTTTTCGCTTCGGCCCGCGACAAAGCACCAGCATGAACCAATTGCCCGAGTAACTGGCCATCCTGCTTTGACCATCTGGTAACGGGCCGTGCATCTATCGACGATTTAACGGGGGCCATATTGGGCTCTTGCTGGATAGGGATGATTACAGGACAACTATCATTAGGATTGCTTAAAGAACTACGACGGGAACGCATGGGGTTTTTCCTTGTGTTAAACGTTGGACTACATTTCATAATCGTTTCCGATTTTTCTGACCGGATTGCGCGGCTCCAAATTACGGCCGGAGCGATCCGCCGCGATTGAATCTTCTTGGAAACGATATAAATTTTCGCCGCATTGCAAGGCGCGGTCTTCGGCGATTCCGATGTCACGCGCCAGCTGAAGCCAGGCCGACCGCGAAAAGTGCGTGTAAATCCGTCGTGGATTTTGGGGATGATGGGAATAATAAACTCCCATCGCTTCGCCTGCAGATTGCGAAATTTGGCCGCGCAGACACGGCCCCTGCTGCGATTGGCAGCAGCGTTTATAAAAAACGAGCATGATATACCACCAGGTAAAGAGGTTGGAAAAAACAGCGATTTAAGGAGTGAAAATGTCTATGGCCCGGTTAGAACCGGGTGGTGGTCGCGGTGATGATGCGAATGAAAGACATTGTGGTTAGGGTAATTGATGACGAGGCGGTAAGTCAAGTAAAAAGCGACAAACAAAACGAAGAATAAAAAATTTCTTGTCACTCACTCCAATTCCGGCGCGGCGATCTGGCTTTCGCCGCGTTCTTGCGCGACAAGCAAAGCATCCATGGCGCGCTGTACCAGATCTCCGGCAGGCTGATTGTAATCCACGCCCACAAGGCCGATGGAAATGGAAACTGCCTCCGCCGTGCCATCCGGGAATTCCACCGGTAAAATGTTAATTTTGCGCCGTACGCGGTCGGCGGCTTTTACGGCATCATCAATTTTCGCCTGCTGCAAAAACCAAACGCTATAAGCTTCCTCAAGACGGAAAACGTCATCGAAGGGACGCAGGTTATGGCCGATACGCCCGGTAACCTCCGCCACAGCGAAATCAATTGCCGCGCCGCCCAGGCGTTTTTTCAGCACATCAAAATGATCAATACTGGCAACGGCGATACTGGCAACGACGCCCTTGCTCTCCGCGCGTTGCATGAGTTCGGAAATTTCCTGCAAAATCGCGGCCATTGCCTTGCCCGATTGCAAGGCCGCCAAACCGCCCGCGCGTGCGGCGGATGCCAATAATCTTTCCGCGCGCCGCACCTGCGCGATGAAGCTATCGAAATTGCGCAGCATGTCATCGTAATTTTCAAACGGCGGACGCGAACGCGGCGCGACCTTGCCCAGTTCATAGGCTTGATCATGCAATTCGTCGTGCAAATCTTGCAGGCGGCGGATGATAGGCTGTTCCAAAATATTTTGCTGTTCCGGCTCCGACAACCAGCGGATCAGCGTGTCAGGGCCATAGGGATTGGTTTCATCAACCTTATCCGGAAACATGATCGCGCATTGCCAGCGGCCCAGCCAATGCACGTGATCATCCATCACGGTGGCAAGCGATGCGGGTGAAGTACGGCGATTCATAAGGGTGATTTTACCTTTGCCGATGCGAGTTGAACAGGCATGATGGCGCATGGATTCTATGACGGTCGTGCATGTGCTGGAGCCCGGCGGCGGCGGCGCAATGCGCCATGTGCTGGATCTGGCCGCGGCCCAGGCGCGCGCGGGCTGGCGCGTGCATATCGTCTATTCGCCTATACGCATGGAGGCGTTGTTTGAACCGCAATTACTGGCGCTGTCGCGGGATTGGCCGAATATCACGTTACACTCTTTGCCGATGCACCGCGCGCCGCATGTGAGCGATGCGAAAAATCTTTTCGATCTAGTAAAATTATTGCGCGTCGCGCGGCCGGATATTTTGCATGCCCACAGCACCAAGGCCGGAATGTTGGCGCGCATGGCGAGCGCGGTGGTAAAGGTGCCAGTGATCTATACACCCCATGCGCTGATGACATTAAATCCCAAAACGCCGCCATGGAAGAAAATGATTTACGGTTGGTACGAACAGTTATTGTCGCCCGTCATGCAGCGCATGATTTTTTTGTCGCAAGAGGAACAGGCGCATGCGGTTAGTTTGGGCATGCCTGCGAATAAAATGGTGATGGGATTGAATGGTATCACACCTTTTACGTTGGGTGATCGTAAGGCATTACGCACCACATTAAAAATTGCGGGTGATGAGGTAGTAGTGGGGTTTGTCGGACGTTTGGCGCCGCAGAAAAATCCGCAACTGGCAATTCGCGCTTTCGCGCAGGCGGCGACGAAAAATGAAAAATTAAAATTGCTATTGATTGGTGGTGGAGATTTGCGTGGTGAATGCGAACAGTTGGCGCAGAATTTAGGTGTGATGGATCGCATTTTATGGCTCGGCGCGGCCAATGCGCGTGAATGGTATGGCGCGATGGATCTGCTCCTCATTACCAGCCGATATGAAGTCATGGCCTATATTTTTGTTGAAGCGCTACATGCCGGTCTGCCGATTATCGCAACACCGGCGGGCGGCAGCGATAGTTGTGTGATCACTGGTCAAACTGGGTTTACCGTTGCGCCGGATGAGACAGAGATCGCAGAAAAGATTTTACAACTGGCCGAGGATGCGCCGCTGCGCGACGCCATGCATTTCGCCGCGCGCGCGCATAGTCAGAATTTTACCATTCCGAATATGTTCGAATTGCATGCGAAGATTTACCGCGATGCTTTAGGCGCGCCAAAAGCGTGACTTGAATTTCAGCAAAAGTTTATAAGGCAGGCAGATTAAAATCATCGTGCGTAACAATCCCCACCAGGACAGCCAATCGCGCGCATCAAAAAGCCGCCATTGGATTTTCAGGCGGCTAAATAATTGCCGCTGGCGTTTTTGATAGGAGATGGATGGCACGCCCGCAGCGACTTCATAACGCAGCCAAACGGCAGGCAGGTTTGCGGCCTTGCCGAGTTTAAGTAGGCGTGAAAAGAATTCATAATCCTCCGCCGCTGGAAATTGATTGGAATAGCCGTCCGCTGCCTGCACCGCCGCGGCGCGCAGCATCACAGCCGGATGGCAAAAGGCGCTATTGATGTGCAAGTAGCGCCGAATTTCCGCATCGTTGCACGGATAACGCAAAGTGAACCGATCGCCTTCGGCTTCATTAAACGATGTCGCCCAAGAGCCCACCATAACATGATCCGGATGCGCCAATAAAAAATCGCGTTGTGCCGCCAAGCGGCCCGGCAGCCATAAATCACCCGCGTCTATGCGCGCGATGAATTTATGGCCGTCTGTTAGAATTTTTGCGATGCCTGCATTCAGCGCGCCTTCGATACCGGAATTTGTTTCCAGGCGGATTAGGTGAACGGGAAAATCATACGCCACCGGATGCAGCAGCAAAGCCGGGTCGGAACCATCGTCAACCAGATAGAGTTCAAAGGCTTCACGTTCGCCGCGCAAACTCTCCAGCGTGCGCGCCAGACCCGCGGGATAATTATAATAAGGCATCAGGATGGCAACCGTCACGCGGCAGCCGTTTCCCGCCGCGCGTGCCAAACCAGCCCCAGGCACAAAAAGGCAAAGGGATCATAAGCGCGGAATTGCAAAAAGCCGAGCAGAAAATATAGTGCGATGACCAGCCATAATGAATGCGCCATTTTCGCAACCCAGGCGCGGCGCCAGATTTGCGCCCACATGATCAGATAAGCAAAAAAACCAAAAATCCCCAGATCAAGCAAAATTTGCAGCATGATATTATGCATATTATCTTCGTTCAGCGCGACGCCGAGCAAACTGCTGACCTGCGCAATGGCATTGCCCGCGCCGACGCCGAAAGGATGCAACAGGAAAACTTGCGGCGCGGCTTGCCACATGGCGATGCGGCCTTCAGAACCGGGTTCGTAACCGACATCTTCAAACCGCTGCAACGCGAATTGCGCAATGGGCGTGGCGAAGAGCGTGATCACAGCACCCAACGCGACCAAAGCCAATAAGGCGATGCGGATTTGACGGAAGAGTAAATTACGTTGTTCTTTCGGTGCAATGAAGAATTCAAACATAAATAACACCGCCGCACCAAGCAAGCCCGCACGGCTGCTGTAGAGGATGGATAAAAACAATGCGTAAAGAAACGCGGGCCAATACAGGCGGCGTCCGTGCAGCAGCGCCGCGGCAAAGACGGCAAACGTTGCCTCTACGTTCGTGCCGCCCGCGACGACGGTGGGAATAAACACGCGGCCTTGGAGCGTGGCAAGGGTATCCATAATACGGCCAAAGAAGAAAACATTTTTAATTGTGATAGCCGTCAAAATAATGATCGCTGCGCGCCCTAGTGCGCGCGATAAAAGATCGGGCGGCATTATTTGCGTGAGCGCTAAGCCGAGCAGAAGCAAATAAAAACAATAAACCACATTCGCGAGCGCGAGGTTAAAGCCGAATTCAATGTCTGCCAGCAATGAAATCACCAATGCCGCCGCAAAGAATAGCGCAAAGGATCCATGCGGGATCACCAGCCTGCCATGGGTTAGAAAAATGAATAATCCCAATACCGCCCAGATATGATGCAGGTTAATCGCGCGTTCGGGCACTTCATCGGGCTGGAAAATATCCAGCAATCCGGTAAGCGCCAGCAGCACAACCAATATCGTTACGTACCAACCAAGCCAGGCGCGCGGTGCGGAAGGGAAAGCGGTGTTAATCATGTGGACGCAAATTCTTTGGCCAACAAATTGCCATAATCACGCCTGCGGTAAAACCCGCCAGATGGGCAACCCAGGCGATTTCGCCGCCCAGTGACGTACCCGCCGCCAAGGCCATTACAGGCTGCACCACTGCCATCAAAATAAATAACTGCACGCGCATTTTCGGGCGATGTATGACCCGCCACAGAACAAATCCCATTGCGCCGCTGATGGCGCCTGATGCGCCGAGCATCGCGCCCATACTGTCCGGCGCGGCGGCGGCCTGTGCCAGCGCGGCGAGGGCACCGCAAATTAAATACAAAATGGGAAACCATACGGGGCCGGTCATGCGCTCCATCGCGCTGCCGAAGGCGAGCAGCATGCCCACGTTCACCGCCAGATGCAGCCAAGAAGCGTGAAAGAACTGATAAGTCATCAGCGTGAACAAATGCTGCGGGGCAAATGACGCGGACCAAAAGACAGCGGGTTGCACCAAGAACGGCGTGATATCAAAATTCGTCAGCGCCACCGCCACATGCAGCGCGATCAAAAGCAGCAATAAAATCAATGTCGCCGGCGGCAAATTAAAAACAGGTTCGCGCGCAATATTTTCCATGGCCAAGGCATGAAGGAAATACCGTGAAAAAGCAATTTATTTCGGCTTAGATGATTTCGCAAAAGCGCGACAGGATTTGCTTGGCGCGCGCGAAATCCCTGCTGCGCAGCAAAATATGATCAGCGTTATAGGAACCAACGATATAAATCGACAGCGCGTCATCGGCCAATGGCTGGGCCAAGCGTGAATACAAACCGTGCATTGCCCAATCGCGCGGTTGCTCCACACGCAAGACGCGCCATTCCGGTATGCGCTCCCCTTCAAAGGCGCCGGGCACCCAAACATCGGGGCAGATAATGGAAAATCCGTATTTGCTTTGCGTCAGTGACACCAGGCCATCAGGATTTTGCCGCAAGGCCCAGGCCGGAATATCCGCATCAAACGGCAGATTAATCAGACTATATGTGCCGATCAGCGCCCGCAAAACAATTTGCGGCAGGTCATCAGGCGCGGACTGGGCAGAGCCGATCATCCCTATATTCTATACCACTTTTTTGAAATTTCCATAACCGGAATCAATCGTTTTATTACGCCCAAAGGTTTAAATGAGAATTAATACGGCTTTTGGTTGCCATTTCAATCGGCCTGTGAGATGATTTTCGCCCCTAAAAACTCACGGAGAATGCTATGTCAGCCCCCGCTTCTGCCCCACACTTCTTGTCTGCGCCCGCAGGCAGCGTGCTGCTGGGTGCGGAAATTGTGGTGCGGGCGCTGCGGGATCAGGGCGTGGAGCATATTTTCGGTTATCCCGGCGGGGCGATTTTGCCGGTTTACGATGCGATTTTCCAACAGGATGAATTGCATCATATTCTGGTGCGGCATGAACAAGGCGCAGGACATGCGGCCGAAGGTTACGCGCGGTCGACCGGCAAGGTTGGCTGTGTGTTGGTCACTTCGGGCCCCGGCATGACCAATGTCGTCACGCCCATGACGGATGCGATGATGGACGCCATTCCGATGATCATTATTTCCGGCCAAGTGCCGACGCATCTGATCGGCACGGATGCATTCCAGGAGGCCGATACCACCGGCATCACACGAAACTGCACCAAACATAACGTGCTGGTGAAAGACGTGAATGAATTGGCGGAAACTATTCACAAATGTTTTCACATCGCGCGTTCGGGCAAACCGGGGCCGGTATTAATCGACATCCCAAAAGACGTGCAGTTCGGCAAAGGCGTGTATGTCGCGCCGGATGAAGTGACGAAATATAAAACTTATCCTTACGCAATTGCCGCGTCCGATCCGAAAATCGCGGCGGCGGTGGATTTGATGCAAGGCGCAAAACGTGCGGTGTTTTATACCGGTGGCGGCGTTATCAACGCCAATGCGGCGAATGATTTGCGCGCGTTGGTACATGCGACAGGGTTTCCCATCACGCAAACGCTGATGGGTCTGGGCGCTTTTCCGGCGGATGATCCGCTGAATTTGGGCATGCTGGGCATGCACGGCACCTATGAAGCCAATCTGGCGATGTATCATTGCGACGTGATGATCTGCATCGGCGCGCGGTTTGACGACCGCATCACGGGCAAGCTGGCGGAATTTTCGCCCAATTCGAAAAAAATCCATGTCGATGTCGATGCGGCCTCCATCAACAAAAACGTGCGCGTGGATGTCGGTATCGTCGCCGATGCGGGCGAGGCCATTCGCGCGATGCTGGCGGAATGGCAGCGCCGGAATGCGAAAGCGGATAGTGCCGGCCTGGCAAAATGGCTACAAAAGATTCAAGAATGGCGCGCGAAAGATTCCCTGGCCTATGAACATTCGGAGACCATCATCAAACCGCAGTACGCGATTGAACGTCTCGCGCATTTTACGGCATCGCAAAACCCCATTATCTCAACCGAAGTCGGCCAGCATCAAATGTGGGCGGCGCAGCATTTCCCGTTTTACGCGCCGAACCGCTGGCTCACCTCCGGCGGCCTCGGCACCATGGGTTATGGTCTGCCCGCCGCGATTGGCGCGCAGGTTGCCCATCCCGATGCGCTGGTGATCGATATCGCGGGCGAAGCCTCCATTCAAATGAACATCCAGGAATTATCCACGGCGGTGCAATATAACCTGCCGGTCAAGGTTTTCATCATCAATAATGAATGGATGGGCATGGTGCGGCAATGGCAACAGCTTATTCATGGAGAGCGTTATTCACATTCCTATTCCGAGGCCTTGCCGGATTTTGTCAAGCTAGCGGAGGCGTACGGCGCCCTCGGCCTGCGCGCGACGAGGCCGGATGAACTCGACAGCGTCATCGCGCAAATGATCGCGCATCCAGGCCCTGTCATGGCGGATATCCGCGTGGATCCCAAGGAAAACTGCTTCCCCATGATCCCATCCGGCGCGCCGCATTACGCGATGATTTTAAAAGACGGCGATATCGCTCCGGTGTCGCCCGAAGGCTTGATGATGGTGTAAAACATGAGCGAAAATAAACTCCACACCCTCTTTATTTTGTCAGACAACGAGCGCGGCGTGCTCGCGCGCGTGACAGCGTTGTTTTCCGCGCGCGGATATCAAATCCAAAACATCACAGCGGGCGAGATCAACGAAGCGCAGCATCTGTCATGCATCGCCATCACAACCGAAGGCACGGCGGAAACCATCGCGCAAATCAAAGCTCAGGTGGAAAAAATCGTCGCCGTGCGTAGTGTCGTGAACCTGACCGAGGCCCAAGGCGCGGTGCAGCGCGAATTAATGATCGTGCGCGTGCGGCGCGACGCTCCAAAGCATGACGCATTGGTAGACACACTAAATGAATTGGATGCGCGCCAAATCGCGGCGGACGAAGAATCCACATCTTTTGAACTGACGGGCGATACACGCGCAATCAATCAATACATCGCGCGATTGAACGCTTTGGGAGCGGTTGAAATCGCACGCTCCGGCATCGTCGGCATGGCGCCCGTCAAACTGCATTAAATGCCCGAACTGCCCGAAGTTGAAACGACCCGCCGCGGGTTATTGAAAATCTTGCCCGGCAAAAAAATTCTGCGCGCGGAAATTCATACGGAAAAATTGCGCCTACCGATTCCGCCGGAAATCTCCGCCGCGATTAAAAGCGCACACGTGACCGATATCACCCGCCGCGCAAAGTATATGATCTGGCGCCTGTCAAACGGACGCGATCTGTTGGTGCATCTGGGCATGTCGGGCCGGTTCCGTCACAGCGCGAAAAAAGATTTTGAAAAAACCAAACATGATCATTTTATCCTTTATCTGTCCGATAATACTGTGCTCGCCTATCACGACCCGCGCCGGTTCGGTTTGATCGACTGGGCGAAACAAGGGACAGCCGATCATTCCTGGCTGGGCAATATCGGCGTTGATCCGCTCTCACGCGACTTGAATGCTGATTGGCTTTATGAAAACCTGCGCGGGCGCAAGACAACCATGAAAGCGGCCCTGCTCGACCAGAAGATGATTAATGGTCTGGGTAATATCTATGTCTCCGAAGCGCTGTTTTACGCTGGCATCCGCCCCACGCGCATTGCGGCAAAGGTGACGAAGCTTGAAGCCGCCCGCCTGGTGCCTGCAATCAAAAAAGTCCTGAACGCCGCGATCAAATCCGGCGGCAGCTCCCTGCGCGATTACCGGGACGTGGACGGCCAGGTTGGTTTTTTCCAGGAGCGTTTTACCGTTTATGACCGCGCGGGCGAGCCATGCCGGACATGCGCCACCCCCATCCGCCAGATCACGCAAAACGGCCGTAGCAGCTATTTTTGTTCCCATTGTCAGAAATAATACTTCCGCGTAAAGAAATAATATTGCTTTTTTGTGTCTGATATAAAATTTTTCTTGCAACTTTGATCTGATTTATACTATTAAATTATCCAAATGAGGTTTCCAGCTATCCGATTGCTACTCCTACTGGCCTAGCGCCAGTGATCTCTTATTTCCCAACCTTAACCTAAACGCCATCACACAACCCAAAGAGCTTCCCATGTCATCTTCTTCGTTTATTTCTGCCATTTCTCAGGCACAAACCAGCCAAGAACCCGTGAAACGCGCGGCCGCAATCAGCATAACACCCGGCATCAATAGCCCGAAACAAGCCGCTCCTGTTGCTGATACAGCAAAACCGGTTTCTGCTCATTCTGGACAATCAGCGATTCTCGGCTTGATTAATTCGATTTACTAACCGCTTTTCTCTTGACTTTAGCAGGGTTTTTGGCCTAAAAACCGCGCTCACAAAGGAAAAAGAATGCCTCAGCATAAATCCGCCAAGACCCGTTTGCGCCGCAACGCCCGCCGCAAAGTTATCAATACCTCGCGCACCAGCGCGATCCGCACCGCCGTCCGCGCAGCGCGTGAAGCCATTGCCAAGGGTGATGTGCAAGCAGCCGAAGCGCAATTGAGCAAAACGACCTCAGCCGTACAAAAGGGTGTTGGCAAAGGCGTGGTCAAGAAAAACACCGCCGCGCGCACGATTTCGCGTTTGACGAAGGCGTTGAAGAAAACAACAAAAGCCGCTTAAGAGTTAGCGCAAATTAAAACAAAAAGGCCGGAAGTTCCGGCCTTTTATTTTGTCCCTTTAAAATTCTCTAGGAGCACTTTAATTTCTTCAGCTCTGCCTCCGTGCGCGTCGCGATAGAACCGGACGCCGTCGGATATTCCTTGGTCAATTGACGGAAGACAGTGCATGCATCCTTGGTACGGTTTTGCTGTCCGAGCGACAAGCCGAGTTTCAGCAAACTATCCGGCGCCTTAATCGCCTTAGGATATTTTTGATAGCTTTCGGCGAAAACCGCGCTGGCGGCTTTGTAATTCTGGCGCGCAAAATAACTTTCACCCAGCCAATATTCCGCATTCGGCGCGAGTTTATGATTGCCGTTTTGCGCCAGAAAAGCGCGGAAATCTTTTTCCGCCGCGCCGTACTGTTTTTGCTGTAATTCACCGAAAGCGCGGTTGTATAATTCTTCCGGCGTTGCAGACGCTGCATCTGCCGTATCGGCTGCATCATCCGCATCCGGCGGCGTAGCCGCAGTTTTGTCATTTAAATTGCCTGCCGTATCCGGGCTGGAAGCGGCAGGCACCGCCGCGACGCCGGGCGCCGTGGAGGCAGTCGCTTGTTGTTGTAGCTGTTGGAAACGCACATCCAAATCGGATTTCAATTTATCCAGATTGGCATTGGCTTGCTGTGCGTTGAAATTCGCACGTTCCACCTGGCCGGTCAGATCTCGGATTTGCGTCTCGAGCGCGGAAACGCGCGTTTCCATATTGGCGGAAACAGCGGGCACCATCGCCCCGCCCGCGCCGCCGCTGGTGGAAACCTGGCCGGGCACATAGCCGCCGCCATAGGATTTGCGCGATAAATCTTGAACCTGGTTTTCCAATTGGTTAATGCGTTCTTGCAGCGCCCGGTTGCTGTCATCATCCTGCGCGCGCGCCAGAACCGGCCCAAAAAACATAAGAGAAAAAAGAGCGAGGGCAAAGACTGCCCCCACTCCGTATTTCAACTGGCGTTTCATCGCGAAGCGCCCAAGAATTTACTGAACTACCGTTACACCACGGCGGTTTTGCGCCCAGGCAGCTTCGTCATGGCCGTCAACCGCCGGACGTTCTTTGCCGTAGCTGATCGTGTTGATTTTCGCCTCAGATACGCCCAATGACACGAGATAATTTTTCACAGCCGTCGCGCGGCGCTCACCCAGCGCCAAGTTGTATTCACGCGTACCGCGCTCATCGCAATGGCCTTCAACCGTAATGTTCAGGTTCGGACGCGATTTCAGCCATTCCGCCTGTTTGCCCAGGGTCGCGCGACCATCAGCGGAGATTTCGCTGCTGTCCAGCGCGAAGAACACGCGGTCCGGCACATCCTGTGCCAATTGGCCGGTTGTTGTTCCGCCATTGTCAAAGGAAAACGGTGCCGTCGCTGCGCCGGTATTGGCGCCCGTGCCGTTGGCGTTCGCGTCATTTGCCTTGTCAGCCGTGCTGTCGCACGCCGTCAGCAAAAAGCCGGTTGTCAATAACACCGCCAGGGCGGTGAGCCAGGATTTACGCCAAGATTGGTACATGTCAAAACTCCAGATTTAGTTTGGTGAATTCCATGTTTTTCATAGGACGGATTCCCCAGGGTCGCAATATGCAAAATCCCTTCACCGCGTTAAAAATGCATTACGATTGCGTAATCTTTTTAAGGCAATAACGGCGACCAAGCGGGGTCTGAGGCATCCAGCGGCGTGACAGCTTGGCGTTCGTTCATGCCGGTCAGGTCGATAGAATACATTTTGGTGTGGCCGTCAGCGCCTTCTTTAAAGTACATCAGCACGCGGCCGTTGGGCGCCCAGGTGGGACCCTCGATGTGCCAGGCTTGGGAAATCAGGCGTTCGCCGCTGCCGTCGGGGCGCATCACGCCTAAATAAAACTGGTTACCCAAAATTTTCGTGAAGGCGATCAAATCGCCGCGCGGCGACCAAACCGGCGTGCCGTAACGGCCATCACCGAATGAAATACGGTGCGGGTTCACGCCATCGGCATCCATCACATAAATCTGCTGATGCGCGCTGCGGTCGGATTCAAAGGCAACTTGGCGGCCGTCGGGCGAATAGCTGCCGCCGGTGTTAATCGCTGGGAAATTCGTGAGTTGCTTCACATGGCGCGAAGCCAGATCCATATTGAAAATATCCGAATTGCTGCCGCCGCGGATCAAAGAGAACACCACACTCCGCCCATCCGGCGCAAAGCGCGGCGCGAAAGTCATACCGGGGAATTCACCCATGATACGTTGTTGGCCGGTTTCAAGATTATATAAATAAACACGCGGACGGCCGTTGCGGAAAGACATAAAGGTAATTTCCTGCGCCGCCGGATTGAAACGCGGCGTTAAAACCAGATCGCTGCCGTCGGTTAAAAACTTATGGTTCGCGCCGTCTTGATCCATGATGGCAAGACGTTTCACGCGGTGTGTTGCCGGACCGCTTTCAGCCACGTAAACAATGCGCGTGTCGAAATAACCAGTCTCACCCGTGACGCGGTTATAAATCACGTCGGCGATTTTATGCGCGATGCGGCGCCAATTATCCGCCGTCGTTGTATAGGCCAGACCCGCCATTTGATTCCCAGCCAAAACATCCCACAAACGGAATTCCACGCGCAGCATGCCGCCGGACGCGGGTGTTACCGTGCCCGCCACCAACGCCTGTGCGCCAATCGTTTTCCAGTCCGCCATGCGCGGTCCCTGCGCCAGAATTTGATCGGCGGGCTGAATAAAGCTGGCCGGGTTCAGCTGGCGGAATAGCCCGCTGCGTTCCAAATCCGCCGTAACGACACCGGCAATCTGCGGCCCGGTTTGACCGCCGCTGGAATCGGCAAAGTTCGTGATGGCGACGGGAATGGGCTCACTAATCCCGCGCGTGATGTCGACGTGGATGTCGGCGCGCGCAACGCCAGAGGCGAAAGGCGAGAGACTGGAAGCAAGAACAATCGCCCAAAGCGTAAGGCATTTTGCAAATGAAGTGGTCATGTTTTTTCTCATCTCTCGCCTCTAGCTTCTCGCCTCTAAATTTACAATACGTCCTTCGGATTAAAACGCAAGGTCATGTCATGCCAGTCCGCCGCGCGGTCGGGCGGCAGGTTCAGTGGTGAACATTTGGGATTCAAAATCGCGCGCTGAGCGCTTTCGGCGGCCGCACGGAAATAGGGATCGGACATTTTATCCGTGTTCATGATATCTGCCGATTGCACTGTGCGGTCGGGATTCACCACCACATGAATTTCCACAATCAAATCCCCCGCATCCTTGGAACCCGTGGGCACGTTCCAGCATTGTTCAATCTGGCGGCGCAATGCGTCGGTTTCGCTGATGGTCAGTTTATCGGATTGGATTCCCGGCGCGCCCGCAGCAGGGCCCGCGGTTTTCACGGGCGGCGCGTTGGTTTGCTGGGTTTGATCCTGCGCCTTGGATAAATTTTTCAGCAGTGAATCAAATTGCTGCGGATCCGCCTGTGCCGGTTTCGGCGCGGGTTTGGGTTTATTCTGATCCGCTTTTTTCGCTTCTGTGCCGATTAAATCATCTAAGGCTTTGCGCTGATCCGCAGGATTTTCCTTGGCGGGTACAGGTTTGACGGGTTCCGGCGCAGCTTGTTTGGGCGGCGGCGGGAGCGGCGCAGGCTTATTGTCATTTTGTTTCGCGACCTGTCCCATGCCCTGCACTTGCGTCGTCGTGACTGGGCCGACATCGACGATATCAATCGCAATCGGTTGCGACAGTTCCAAAGGCGGCGGTTTCAAATGCGGCAAGCCGATAATCAGCGCCGCCAAAAGCACCACATGAAAAATGAATGAGGTGGTAATGGCCCCGTTAAATTCTTTGTCCGATGAAATTGCCGCCGCCATTACTGCGGCTGCTCCGTCACCAGCGCGAGTTTGGTAAAGCCCGCGCCGCGCACCGCCGCGATGACCTGCATCACGTCTTGATAAGGCAATTGCCGGTCGGCACGCAGATGCACGGGCGTGTCGGTTTTATTCTGCGCAATCGCCGTCAGGCGCGCGGCGAGTTCGTTTAATTTAACCGGCTGGTCTTGCAATAAAATTTTGTCGCCGGGCAAAACGCGCACCTCCAGCGGCTGCACTTTTTCATCCAACGAAGGCGCGCCCGCCTTGGGCAATTGCACTTTTACACCCGTCGAAAGCATCGGCGCGGAAATCATAAAGATGATCAACAACACCAGCATGACATCAATAAACGGCGTCATATTGATTTCATTAATCGGACGGCGCGATCCGCCGCGTCCGTAACGGCTGCGCGTGGTGTCGCCCGAGATAAGGTTAAGTCCCATAGCGCTTATCCTGAGCCTGGGGGTTATTAGGGGGCTTTGGGAAGCTGGCGGGCCCCGGCAAAGATTGCACCGCACCTTCAGAAATATTGCGCGAGAGGATGATCTGGAAATCCGTCACAAAATTTTCGAGACGTGAAGCGTATTTGCCGAAATCACTGGCGAATTTGTTATAGGCCAAAACCGCCGGAATAGCCGCGATCAACCCGCAACCGGTGGCGAACAGCGCTTCCGCAATCGCGGGCGCGACGACGTTGAGCGAGGTATTTTCCGCCGCCGAAATGGCGATAAAGCTGCGCATAATTCCCCACACAGTCCCGAACAATCCGATAAACGGCGCGGCGGAACCGAGTGAAGCCAAAAACGTCATACGCTTTTCCAGCTTCGCCACTTCGCGGTTGATGGTGTTATGCATCGTTTGCGTCACACGCTGTTGCAAGGCATCAGCAATCGAAGGCGCGGTCAGCGGCAGATTTTTCTGCACCGCTGTCTGCCATTCGCGCATGCCCGCGACAAAAACCGCGATCATCGGGTCCGTCACGCGGCGCTGCACGCGTTCGTATAATTTTTCCAGCGAACCGCCGGACCAAAACGTTTCCTCAAACACCTTCGCCGCTTTGTTGATGCGCCCGATGGTGCCGAGTTTTTCAAAAATAATCGCCCAAGACCAGACCGAGGCCAAAATCAGCCCCGCCATGACCAGCTGCACGACGATATCGGCCTGGGTAAAAAGGCCCAGAAAACTCATGTCGTGCGGATTGGTGGTGCCAGCCAGCCTGGCGGCATCCACGGCGGTGGTGGCGGTATCGGCGCCGGTCAGCGCGATTAAAAATGTCAGCACGTTTTTCTCCTGAACTAAGGCGGAATCTTGCGGGAATCCTATTTCTAATATGACGCGCCGCACGCCGCGCCGCAAGTAAATGATTGGTAATTTTCTTGATTTTGGTTGAGAAATCGAGGTAATATAACCCATACACTTGAGGAAACCATGCTGATCATTTTAAGCTCCCAATCCGCCGTTAAAATCCAAGCCGTGAAAGAGGCCTGCGCCGCCCTGAACATCGAAGCGGAAGTTATAGGCGTAAAGGCAGCCTCGGGCGTGCCGGAACAACCGATGAACGTGGAAACAGCCCAAGGCGCATGGAACCGCATTATGTCCGCGCGGAAGATTAATCCGGACGGCAATTTATATCTGTCGATTGAAAACGGTATTTTCGAAAAGGATGGCGGTTATTATGATAAAGCCGTCATTGCTGCGCAAACCTCCAAAGGCGTTAAATTCACGGCCTTTTCGGACGGTGTTCAATTTCCAGCGGCTTGCGTTGAAGAAGCGCGCCAGCGGGGATTTGATAAAGTAACAGTGGGCAAAGTCATGGCGGAAAAAGGAATTGTCGCGCAGCACGATGATCCGCACCTTACCCTGACTGGCAAAAGCCGCGCGGAGTTTTTGCGGGAGACGGTGACGCGGGTTCTCAAGACTATATTCCACGCGCAAATCGCCCGTAACCCCAGCCCCGGCGCAGTGCTTTAGTTCAAAGCAACCGGTATTTCCGCCAGCGCGCCCGTCGCCGCATTCACCGCGACCAGTTCCACGTCCAGTTCCGCGCAAATATCCGCGTCCCGCGTAACGATCTGGCGCAGCTGGATTTTATGGCGCATGGATTTCACCGCTTCCACCGAAACCCCCAGCATATCATCCAGCCGCGCGGGCGCACGGTAACGCACGCGGCATTCGCGCACGACAAAAACCACGCCAAGTTTTTCGCGCAGTTCGCCCTGATCGTGCCCCAGCGCCCGCAACCATTCCGTGCGCGCCCGTTCTGCGAATTTCAAATAGTTCGCGTAATAAACAATTCCGCCCCCGTCGGTGTCTTCCCAATAGACGCGGATAGAATGGGTAAAGGAATTCACGGCGATGGCGTCAAACTGGTTTGTTCCATTGGATAAATCCGGTTTTTATTTTTTAAAATTTCTATTATCCCAGCCCTGGTATTCTTTAACAAATAACGGCCGGCAACGATATGATCCGAATTAACCATAAAATTGCTAACTAGAAATTCTATCGCTTGCCTTAATAATCCTTTATTCTCCATCGCATTTTCGGTTACCTCAATTACGACTGATCGGCCTGATGCCTCAAACGTTATATTGCGGTGTCCCTCTTGTAAAATTTGGTGCGGAATGTCTTGAATTTGGTCACGGGAAAGCTTTAAATAACTTAATGCGTGCACAACACCGGATTTGAGTTTGGCTGCCGCCTCCGCCCTGGACATCCACGCACAGATGATGGGTTGATCCGCCCGAAGATCAATAAAAAATTGTTCCCGGTCTTCGTGTAAGATATAACTTTTTATAGTCGCCGCATGCTTTTGCAATTTCCGCGCATTTTCTTCCGGTTTTTCATTCGCCAGCAAAATTACGCCGTGGCATCTGGCGGGCAATGTATCATCATCCAAACAAAATCCCTTGCCGTCCGATTTTCCGGAATCATAAGTCACAATTAGAAATTTTTCCTCATAGGCATAACCTTGAACCGTCAAATCCGGCTTACCATAAAGTTCTTGCGGCAATTGGGTAACAGGCAATTCCGATGGAGGCAAAAGCCGCCAATGATTAGGCAGCCTCAAAGAATGCAAAAAAGGCAAAATACCTATTGCGCATTCGTCCAGCAGAATTCCCGCGACTTTGTAATCCGGTTTTTTGACCATTGCCCATTTTACCGCACAGGCAAGTCAATTAACAAGAGATTTCTGCTATTCTCCGCGCTGGTAATTCGGGCTTTCAGCTGTGATATCAATATTATGCACGTGGCTTTCTTTCAGTCCCGCATTCGTAATGCGCACAAACTGCGCGCCGCGCTGCATGTCGGCGACCGTCGCGCTGCCCGTATAGCCCATACTCGCGCGCAACCCGCCCAGCAATTGGTGCAGCACGTCCGACACATGGCCTTTATAAGGCACGCGGCCTTCAACGCCTTCGGGCACCAGTTTGTCACGCTCTTTCACCGCGCCCTGGAAATAACGGTCAGCGGAACCTTTGCTCATCGCGCCCGCGCTGCCCATGCCGCGGTAGGATTTGTACGAACGGCCTTGGTATAAAATCACCTCGCCCGGCGCTTCTTCCGTGCCCGCGAGGAGCGAGCCCAGCATCACGCAATCCGCACCCGCCGCAATCGCCTTAGCCATATCGCCGGAAAATTTAATGCCGCCGTCGGCGATGACGGGCACATCGGGATGCGCCGCCGCCACGACGTTTTGAATGGCGGTCAGTTGCGGCACGCCGACACCAGCCACAATGCGCGTGGTGCAAATGGAACCTGGACCGATGCCGACCTTGACCGCATCCGCGCCCGCGTCGATCAAAGCCTTTGCCGCGTTGCCCGTTGCGATATTGCCCGCGATGATCTGAACATTCGGATATTTTTTACGCAGCACACCAACCATTTCAATCACACTCGCCGCATGGCCGTGCGCCGTGTCGACGACCAGCACATCCACCTCAGCCTCTGTCAATAATTCCGCGCGGCGCATGCCGCCCTCGCCCGTGCCGATCGCCGCGGCGGCGCAGAGGCGGCCTTTGTCATCCTTGGTCGCGGTGGGGTGCAGTTTGGCTTTTTCAATATCCTTCACCGTCATTAGGCCGATACATTCGCCCGCGCCGTTCACGACCAAAAGTTTTTCAATCCGGTGCTGGTGCAATAATTTTTTCGCTTCATCACGCGAAATATTCGCGGGCGCGGTGATCAGATTTTTGGTCATCAAATCGCGCACGGCGATGGTTTTATCCTCGACAAACCGCACATCGCGGTTGGTGAGAATGCCGACCAGTTTATTATCCGCATCCACCACGGGAAAACCCGAAAAGCCGTGTTCATCCATCAGATGCAGCGCGGCGCCGACGGGCGCGTCCAGCCCGATCGTCATCGGGTTCATCACCATGCCGGATTCAAAACGTTTGACGCGCCGCACTTCGTCCGCCTGAACTTCGGGCGACAAGTTACGGTGAATGACACCAATCCCGCCCGCCTGAGCCAGCGCAATTGCCATGCGCGATTCCGTGACGGTATCCATCGCGGCGGACATAACCGGAATGCCCAAGCGGATTTTCCGCGTCAGGCGCGTTTTGGTATCGGCATTGGCCGGGAGAATATTAGAGGCGGCGGGCAGAAGCAGAACGTCATCAAACGTCAGAGCTTCTTGAACAACTTTTTGGGGGGAGGCTTTGGCAAACATGGCCACCTATAATCGAATGCCCTGAAAAAGGGAAGGGATTTTTTACTTTCAATAAATCCCTTCAATTTCCGGCATCAGGATAGGCGCGCGGTCGAGCGGCGGAGTGAGAGCGACAAGGCCGTCGCAGCCCAAGCTTTCCAAATCCGCCGCTGCCGCCAAAAACGCTTCCCGCAATTCCGGCGAAATCATCGCGCGGGTGAGTTTATCAAATTTGCCGATGTAATTTTCACGTCCCCAGGGCGTGGCGCCATAACAATGGGCGTTAGCGCGTTCCTTCGTCACCTCGATATCCGGCGTGCCGTCGGTGAAAGAAAAAATGAGGCGCCCGCCCATCGCCTGTTCACGCGGATCCGTTGAGTGATATTTGCGTTCCCATTCAGCATCGAATTTCGTTTCGACCTTGAGCATCAATTCGCGCAGTTCGGATTTTTCGTTTTCCGGAATATCATAAACATCCTCATCCCACCGCCCGAGTTGCAGCGCGCGCGCAATCGCGAACATAATGGAATGGTCGAGCGTCCCGCGCGGTGCATCGGGATCGACCTTTTGCGGATCTTTCGCGTCCGTGCCGATGACGTGGTGCGTGTGGTGCGATGTTTCCAGCACGACTTTTTTAATCTTGGTCAAATCCTGCGGCAGTTTTAATTTCACTTCCAATACAGCATCAATAATCGCCTGGCCTTGATATTCAAAGGCATGCTCTTTGGGATAAGTCATCAGGATGTTTTTAAATTTCCCTTTGCCCGGCGCGGCCAATTCCACCTGATATTCCGCCTTGGGATCATCGCGGCCATTCAGAAACCGGCGAATTAAACTGTCCTCGCCTTCATAAACCGGATTGGGGCCGATCAGACCGTGCATTGCGTTATTTACCGCTTCAATTGAAATTTCCGCCGAATACCCCGGCACGAATTCTTTTTGCGCGCCGATTTCGCCCTTGCGCGATTGGCGCGACGAGACCGAATTATGCACCGCGAAATTCACCGCGTGATAAATCTGCTCGACAGGCAAATTCAGCATCGCGCCGATCCCCGACGCCGATGCCGCCGCGATATGGGTCATGTGATCGACTTTATGTTTATGCAATGAAATCCCCGTGCCGCCGCCCGTGCCGACCAGCGCGACATGAATTTCATAAGCCACCGCGATGCCGCGCATCAGGTCTGCACCACTAGCGCCGCATTGCTGCGCCACCGCCAGGAGCGGCGAAATATTATCATCCGGATGCGAATATTCCGCCGCCAAATAGGTATCGTCCTGGTCCCGGAACCGCACCGCCGCCGCATTGTGAAACGCCGCCTGCGAAACACCGTATTCGCCGCCTATGCCGTAAAGTGTCGCAGCGCCCGTCCCCTTGCTCGCCACCGCTTTTTGCCGCGCGACCTGGATGGGGATTTCATTAATCGCGGCCAAGGCAATCGCCGCGTTGTCAATGATGCGGTTGATAACCATGTCTTTCACATCATCCGGCAAAGTTATTTCACCCGCCCGCGCCGCGACCTCCGCGATTTTCCACGCGAGTTGTTCCTCGCGCGCTAATTGTCCGCCTGCGGAAACCGCTTTTACGATATGTATTTTTGTCATCATCCGATGCATACAAGATTCAAACAAATTTTACCATGCAAACAGACTGTTACCCCGGCCTTCGACATAATCACGGTGCTTGAGAATGCGGTTAAGCACGAAACCCAGTCGCCACCAAATACATCTCCGCACTATCCTTGCGGCTGGCGGGAGGCTTGATATGCCGCACTTTTTCGAATTGCTGTTTTAATGGCGTCAGGATTTTATGATCCGCGCCGCCCTGGAAAACTTTACAAACGAAGGCGCCGCCGGGGGCCAGGACTTGGCGCGCGAAAACATAAGCTTCCTCCGCCAAAGCCATAATCCGCAAATGGTCCGTGCGGCCGTGACCGATGGTGTTAGGCGCGATGTCGGACATGACCAAATTCACTTTGCGGCCGCCGATCATGGCAAGTAATTTTTGCTGTATTTCTTCATCCGAAAAATCACCCTGCAAAAATTCCACATCGGGCAGCGGCTTCATTTCCAGAATATCCATCGCGATAATGGTGCCTTTTTTGCCGAGTTTTTGCGCCGCGATTTGCGACCAGCCGCCGGGCGCCGCGCCCAAATCCACCACCACCGCGCCGGGACGGAAAAAATGACACTTTTCATCCAGCTGCAAAATCTTAAAAGCCGCGCGTGACCGATACCCCAGCCGCTGCGCCTCCGCCACATAAGGATCGTTCAACTGCCGCTGCACCCAGGCGCGAGAGGACTTGGACAGGCTTTTGTTCTTCGCTGTCTGCTTTTGCTGGCGGCCGCGTATTTGTTTTGCGGACGTCCGCCCGTGGGGTGGTTGTGTAATCGCCATACATTCACCTATACAATTTTATCAAAAATTGCTAAAGTTATTTCCCTTTACCCGCATCTTTTGAGACCGCCCCAATGACGACCGCACCCGCCCTGAACGCCTCCAACATTGCATATATCGCTGGCCTCTACGAAAAGTATCAGCATAATCCGCAAAGCATCGACACCAGCTGGTCGGAATATTTCGACGCGCTGCGCGAGGATGAGATTGCCATGCTGGCAGAGGTAACCGGCGCGAGCTGGACGCCACGGCGCGCGAAGTTGCCGGATGAGATTGCGCTGCCGGAAAAAAAGCGAGAGGCAAGAGGCGAGAAGCGAGAAAGTGCGTCGCCGACGGCGGATCTGCAACAGGCGTTATTGGATTCCATCCGCGTGCGTTCGCTGGTGCGCGCTTTCCGCACGAATGGCCATTTCGCCGCGAACCTCGATCCGCTGGGCATTGAGAAGCCGAAAGATCTACCGGATCTGAAACCGGAATTTTACGGCTTTACCAGCGCGGATTACGACCGCCCGATTTTCGTCAACGGTCTGTTCGGCAATCAGCACATGACCGTGCGCGCCCTGGTGGCGACGTTGCGCGAAACCTATTGCGGCGACCTTGGCGTGGAGTTTGAACATATTCAGGATCACGCCCAGCGCGACTGGTTGAAAGCGCGCATGGAAGCCACGCATAACCATCCGAAATTTTCTAAAGAAGAAAAACAGCAAATCCTGGAAGAAGTCACGGCGGCGGAAGGCCTGGAAAAATTCCTGGGCAAAAAATTCGTCGGCACCAAGCGTTTCGGGCTGGACGGCGGCGAGAGCACCATTGCGGCGATTGAAGAAATCCTGCGCACCGGCGCAAAGATGGGCGTGGCCGAGGCGATTTTCGGCATGGCGCACCGCGGGCGCTTGAACGTCCTTACCAACGTCATGAAAAAACCTTACAAAGCCCTGTTTTCGGAATTCCAGGGCACACCGCCTGTCCCCACTGACATGATCGGCGCGGGCGACGTGAAATATCACATGGGCGCATCGGCAGACCGCAACATCGCTGGCAATGCAGTACACCTGTCGCTCACCGCCAACCCGTCGCATTTGGAAGCGGTCAATCCGCTCGTCCACGGCAAAACACGCGCGAAACAAAGCCTGCGCGGCGATATCGAACGCAAACAAGTTTTGGGCATCTTGCTCCACGGCGACGCGGCAATCGCGGGCCAGGGCATGGTGGCGGAATGTTTGATGCTGGCGGAACTCAAAGGCTACCGCGTCGGCGGCACGGTGCATATCGTGATCAATAACCAGATCGGCTTCACCACTTCGCCTGGTTATTCGCGTTCATCGCCTTATCCCACCGACATCACCAAAATGGTCGCGCCGCCGATTTTCCACGTCAACGGCGACAATCCCGAAGCCGTCGTGCACGCCGCGCGCCTGGCGATTGAATTCCGCCAGACGTTTAATAAAGACGCGGTGCTGGATATCTTCTGTTACCGCCGTTTCGGTCATAATGAGAGCGACGAGCCGGCCTTCACACAGCCCATTATGTATTCGATCATCCGCGACAAAAAATCCGTACGCGCGATGTATGCCGAACGCCTGAATGCCGAAGGCGCATTGACGGCGGATGAAACCGCGAAGATCGATAACGATTTCCAGAACCTTTTGGAAAACGAATTCGAAGCCGCGAAAAATTATAAACCCAACAAAGCCGACTGGCTGGAAGGCGCCTGGACAGGCTTTGCCGCCGCGCCGAACGAAGCGCCGCGCCGCGGCACGACGGGCGTGAGCAAAGACGCCGCCGAACGCGTCGCCAAAGCCATTACGCAAGTGCCGTCCGATTTCAACATCAACGCCAAAATCGCGCGCCAGCTCCAGGCCAAAGCCGAAATGTTCAAGAGCGGTGAAGGTTTTGATTGGGCCACCGCCGAGGCACTCGCGTTCGGCACGTTACTCGACGAAGGTTTCCCCGTCCGCCTGTCCGGCCAGGATGCGGGGCGCGGAACCTTTTCGCAACGCCACGCGGTTTTAACGGATCAGATGAGCGAGGCGCGCTACGTCCCGCTCGACCACATCCGCCCGAGCCAGGCAAAGGCCGAAATCATCGACAGCCCATTATCCGAAGCCGCCGTACTGGGTTTTGAATACGGTTACACCATGGCATCACCCAAAGCGCTCGTGCTGTGGGAAGGCCAGTTCGGCGATTTCGTCAATGGCGCGCAGGTCATCATCGACCAGTTCATTGCCAGCGCGGAAAGCAAATGGCTGCGCATGTCAGGCATCGTCATGCTCCTGCCGCACGGTTACGAAGGCCAGGGGCCGGAGCATTCCTCCGCGCGAATGGAGCGCTTCCTGCAACTTTGCGCCGAAGACAATATGCAGGTCGCAAACTGCACCACGCCTGCAAGTTATTTTCACATCCTGCGCCGCCAGATGCACCGGAATTTCCGCAAACCGCTGGTCATTATGACGCCGAAATCTTTGCTGCGTCACAAGCTGGCCGTATCACCGCTGAAAATGATGCTGGAGCCGGAAACCTTCCACCGCGTGCTGCATGATGATGTTTTGCCGAAAGATCCCAAGGCGATCCGCCGCGTGGTTTTATGCAGCGGCAAGGTTTATTACGACCTGCTCGAAGCCCAACAGGAAAGCGGCGCGTCGGATGTAACTTTCCTGCGCCTGGAACAAATCTATCCTTTCCCGGCCGACGTGCTGGCGATCGAACTGGCGAAATATCCCAACGCCGAAATCGTCTGGTGCCAGGAAGAGCCCGCGAACATGGGTGCCTGGACGTTTGTGGATCGCCGCATCGAAGCCGTGCTGGAAGAAATCAATCACCCCACCTCAAGCCGCCCCCGCTACATCGGCCGCCCCGACGCCGCATCGCCCGCGACGGGTTATGCAAAACGGCATGAAATGGAACAAAAAGCGTTGGTTGCCGCGGCGCTGGACACCGGCAGCGTGAAAAGCAAAAAAGCGGCGAAGGCGTAATGGTAAAAGGGAGTCCGGGGAGTATGCGTGAGTTTCCTCTCACATTTTCTCCCGCGCGTAGCGCGCACTCCCTTTACTCCCCGGCCTATCTGCGCCAAATTACGGACACGAAATCACAATAAAGGTATCACATGGCTGAAGCGTTGAAAGTTCCCGCACTTGGAGAATCCGTCTCCGAGGCAACCGTATCCAAATGGCTGAAAAAGGTTGGAGATGCGGTGAAGCGTGATGAACCGCTGGTGGAGCTGGAAACCGACAAAGTCACCGTTGAAGTCAACGCGCCGTCCGACGGCGTTCTGGCTGAAATCAGCGCCGCCGAAGGCGCGCAGGTTGAGCCCGGCGCAACCATCGGCCAGATTTCCGCCGATGCCAAAGGCGTGAGCAAAGCCGCTGCGCCGCAGGCTACGGCACCCATTGCCAAAGCCGCGCCTGTCGCGAACGATCCACAACCTGGCCCCGCCGCGCGCAAAGCGTTGGACGAAGCCAACCTGAAAGCCAGCAATGTCCCCGGCACCGGCAAAGACGGCCGCGTGACCAAAGGCGATATTTCAGCTTATCAATCAACGCCGCAGCAGCCGCAAACACCGCAAAATCTCCCCTCTCCCCTCTCCCCTCTCGCTTCTGCGCCGAAAGGCGCCCGCGAAGAACGCGTAAAAATGACCCGCCTGCGCCAGACCATCGCCGCGCGCCTGAAGGAATCCCAAAACACCGCCGCGATGCTGACCACATTCAACGAAATTGATATGTCAGCCGCCATGGCGATGCGCAAAACCTACGGCGAGAAATTCGCTGAAACGCACGGCGTGAAACTCGGCTTTATGTCCCTATTCACCAAAGCCGCGGTGAAAGCATTGCAAGAATTCCCCGCCGTGAATGCGGAAATCTCCGGCGATGAAATCATTTACAAAAACCATTACGATATTTCCGTCGCCGTTTCGACGCCAGCGGGACTGGTTGTTCCCGTCATCCGCGATGCCGACCAGCTGTCATTGGCAGGCATTGAAAAAACCATCGTCGACCTCGGCACGCGCGCGCGCGACGGCAAGCTTGCCATCGCGGATATGCAGGGCGGCACATTTACGATTACCAACGGCGGCATTTTCGGCTCACTGTTATCCACACCCATCATCAACGCGCCGCAAACCGGCATCCTGGGCCTGCATAAAATCGAAGAACGCGCGGTCGTGCAAAACGGCCAGATCGTCGCGCGTCCGATGATGTATGTCGCGCTGTCCTATGATCACCGCCTGATCGACGGGCGCGAAGCCGTCTCCTTTCTCGTGCGCATTAAAGAAGCGCTGGAAGATCCCGCGCGCATGCTGCTGGAAATCTGATCGCGGCAAAAATTGCCGGGCATTGGGCCTCAGATTTTTCCGGCGGCGAAAATAACGTCTCTTCCCATGCGTCCGCATGAATGGAATTAACGCAATAGCAAGGAATTACCGCGGAAATCCGCCAAAAATTTAAAATAAATTCACCGCGAATTATTCATAAATCCGTAATTTTTCCCTGTTGTAATGAACTTGTAACAGGAGGAGAACCCTATGTCTTTTATCACTCTGCACCAGGAAAACGGTTTGTGCGGCTATGAAATGAGCCTGATCAATACCGAGCAAGTCGCATCCGTCAGCCCCATTATGGGCGCGAATAAATGGTTCGTACAAACCTCGCACGCATGTGTGCGTCTGACTAACGGCACCGCCATCAACGTGCGCGAAACGGTCGAAGCCGTTATCAAAATTCTGGAAGATTCCAAATTGCTGCACAAACACGCGCCAGAGAAAACCCACGAAAAAACTCAGGCTGAAGTCAGCCTGCCCCACGCGGCGCTGGCCATCCACGAACTGGCGCAAAAAGCCGCCGCGGCATGGTAGTCACCCCGTAACAACCGGCGCAATGGCTGGATAGTCATTGCGCGCGGCGGGCAGGATGTTGGCCACCGCCATAAGCGTAGCCGCAGCATAGGGCAAAGCCTGCACCAGCAAGAGCACGCTCCAGGTCACCGCCTGCATATTCGCCCAGGTGGCCGCCGTCGGCACGGCAATGGCAAGCACAACGAGCGCAACCAGCAAAATAATCTCATTCCGCGCCATCAGCCAAACCTGTTGCAACATCGGCTGACCCTCAAGTTTCGGCGTGCGGATAAAGGGTTTATCCTTGCTCCACAATCCCGCCAAAATCGCGCGCCCGACGGTGAATGACAACGACATCCCCGCAATCGCCGCGCCGATGCGTTCGGATAATCTGCATTTCACCAAGCGGCTATAAAGCCAGAATGAAAAGACCAGTTTCGCCGCGAACGCCGCGATAGTCGGCACCATAAACATCGTCGGCGGGAAACCGAAAATCTTGGGAATAATCAAATCGCCGATCGACCAGAAAATACTTGCCAGCACAAAAATCAAATGCGCCCCATCCGCCAGCCACGGCAGCCAGCCCGCGACGAAATGATATTTCTGCCCCAGCGTCAATTTATTATGCCCGGGCAAAAATTCGCGCCAATGTTTTTTGATGATCTGCATCGCGCCGTAAGCCCAGCGGAAACGCTGAGACTTATAGGCCGCAAAAGTATCCGGTGTCAGGCCCCGCCCAAAGGGTTCCGGACAATAAACCGCATCCAAACCATCCTGGAACAAACGCAAGCCAAGCTCCGCATCCTCCGTAATGCACCATTCCGCCCAGCCATAAGTATGTTGCAGCGCGGTTTTGCGGATCATCGTCATCGTGCCGTGCTGAATGATCGCGTTACGTTCATTGCGCTGCACCATGCCGATTTTGAAAAAGCCTTCGTATTCCCAGTTGCACATCGTCTTAAACGCATTGCCGCGCCAGTCACGGTAAGCCTGCGGCGATTGCACCACACCAACCTTGTCATCATGAAAATACGGCACCATGGACGCGAGCCAATCGGGCTCCACCGCGTAATCGCTGTCGATCACCGCGATGATTTCCGCATCCGCCGCCGTGTGTGACAGCGCGTAATTCAGCGCGCCCGCTTTAAAACCCGGCCAGGACGGCAGGTGATAAAAATGAAACCGCGCGCCGAGCTGCTTGCAATGTTCTTCCAGCGGCCGCCAAATGGCTTCGTCCCGGGTGTTGTTATCAATGACCAAGACTTCAAAATTCGGATAATTTAACGCGGCGAGATGATTAAGCGTATTAATCACCATCTCCGGCGGTTCGTTATAACAGGGCACATGGATGGAAACCTTGGGCGCATTCGCCAGATCCGCGCCGCGCAGGGGCTCGAACTTGCGCAAGAATTTTTGTTTCCACAGCATCTCTGTCATTTCAAAACCGTCGAACAGCGTGACCGCCACCATGATAACCTGCGCGAACACCAACAACGACCAGGCAATGCCGATAGATAATAACAATGCCTCCGTTACAACTTCCGCCACGGTTAAAACGATCAATGATGAAAATGCCATAATCAGCATACAATAAAATATCTGACCCCACACACGCACATCCTGGCGGCGGCCGAGGAAGAACAGCATAAAGGGCAAGGCCAGAAACGCGGAAAAAGCGAATAACCGCTGCCAATGTTCGTTTTCGTGAATGGCGCCTTCCATTGAAAATTTCAACACGCGGTCGGAATTGAAAATACCCCACGCCGTTCCCACAGGCCCTTCCAGCGCGTATTTCCACGGCTGATCAAAGGCTTCCATAATCGTGTAATCGATGCCGCGGCGATGCGCTTCGTTTAAAAATTCACGGATAAAACGCGCCTGGTTCACCAGGCTGGGCTCCGCGCCCATCATCCATGGGCCGGTGGATGGCCAGCCGACCTCCGCCAATAAAATCTTTTTATCCGGATAAGCGGCTTTCAGTTCATCATAACGGCGGAAGACGTGGTCCACCGCATGATCAATCGGCACGCCTTCCCAATAAGGCAAAACGTGCACCGCGATGAAATCAGAAGCCTTCACCAATTCCGGATGCGCGAGCCAGGTTTGCCAAACCTCCGCCGTTGAAATGGGTTGGCGCACCTGCTTTTTCACGCTCTTGATAATATCAACCATCTCCGCCGCGGTTTTATCGCCGCGCAAAATTGCTTCGTTGCCGATAAAACCTGCCGTCACCGTACCGCGGTTTTCCTTCATCACTTTAACGAACTCGGCCAATTCCTGTTGATTGCGGTCTTCGCGTTTATCAATCCAGGCGCCCAGCGTGACTTTTAAATCATATTCCTTGGCCAATTTTGGAATAACATCCAAACCATCCAGCACCGAATAAGTCCGCACGCCGTAGCCGTAATCGGAAATAAATTCCAAATCGCGGCGGATCTCATCCTCGGTCGGAAACTTTCCCGTTATCGGATTTTCGTTTTTCTGATAAGGCGCGAATGAAAACGATTTCACCACGCCGCCTTCCCACGCCATTTCCTTGATCGCCGGATTGCCGACCCACCAGGCGAGATAAGCCACCACCAAAACCCCTGCCACCACCATCATGGCGCTCGACATTTGTCCTAATTTTTTGATCATACTTTTTCCTTTGTCATCCCGGAAACTAGCGCAGCTTGGCGCTTGCGCCTAGCAGAGCTGTTATCCGGGATCCCGTGACAATTAATTTCTCAACTTTCATGGGATCCCGGATCTTCGTGCTAACGCACTTCGTCCGGGATGACAATCACGCAACCAAAGCCGGTTCGGGCGGCGCTTCGCCTTTAAGGGCGGCGACATTGGACGGATTGTGATGACGCTGCATCTTCAGGCCGCCGGGCACGAGCAGCAGCGCGACGCCGGAAATCTGTTCGCGGTGATTGCGGTCCGCGCCGAATTGGAATCGCAGCGCGCCGGTTTCGCTGCCTTTAAATTCTTTCCACCATTCTTCAGGGAACTTTACCGCGCCCTTTTCCGGCGCGATGTTCAGCAGCATGATGATTGATGTCGCCGGGGTCTTGCCGCCCGCAGGCGTATAGTCACACTGCATCGCCGTCAGGCCCTCATGCCCCGCGATGTGAACGCGCGAAAATTCCACGGTTACGCTGGGCGGCAATTGCGAACGGATGCGATGCATTTCCGCGATGGACGGCCCCAGCGTGAATGCGCTTTTCGTATGTTTGCGATCCAGCTTCAAAGCCTTGTAAAATTCCGCATTCACCTGTTCGCGGAACGGTCCCACGTGATCTTCCACGCACCATTGATAACCGCGCGGCAGCATCACGCTGTCGTTCGTAAAACAAGCCACCGCGTAATCGCGTAAACAGATCGCGGCGATTTTCGCATCAGCCTCAGCGCCCGCCCCATATTGCTTTCGCAATTCCGCCGCGCGCGGCTTGAAATCATGGCTATCAACAAAACCCATCGCACCATCGCGCGCGGCTACATCCATGCGGCCTTTGCGGCTGTTTTTTAATGCCGGAATATCACGATTGTCCCACGTGCGGCCGACGTCATCATAACAAATATCGTAAACCAAGCGCGCATCAGACTCGCGCAAAGTCTCCGACATCAATTCCGCATCCTGCCCCGATAAGCCCAACGTTTCCGCCAAAATCAGCGTATCAGGCGAGCGCACGAGCGCGTGGTTCAACGCCCGCTCCCAAACCAGTTGCGGCAGCCAGTATACCGCATCGCACCGGAAGCCGCTGAAACCGATATCCAGATATTCATCAATCAAACGCAGCCAGTAACCGCTCTCGCCCAGAAAATAATTCCAGGCTTCGGCATTGTTGTAATCAATCTGCGCGATATCCGTCCAGGGATCATCCGCCGGACCCGGCACATGCAATTTGCCATCCGCATCGTGGCGAAAAAAATTCGCATGCGCCGCGACCAAGGGATGATCGATTGCGACATGATTGAAAACCAGATCCGCCAGGACGCGCATTTTCTTCGCGCGCGCCATGCGCATGAAATCGCGCAATTGATAAAAAGCCTGAACCTGGCTCAAGCCGCCGCAAAATTCTTCATTGATCGTGAAATGATCGCGGATGGCGTATAAACTGCCGGATACCTGCGCGCCGTGATAATTCTTGCTCGCCGCCGTAACCGGATGAAACGGATTCAGGTGAATGGCATTGCAACCGAGTTTTTCGGCTTCCATCAGCGCGACCGTCCACTCCGGCAAGGTGCCGAGCGAGCGCGGATTGACGCTGTAAAGAATTAAGCCAGCCATAAGATAAGCATCCCATAAATAGGTGTGTAATTTCAAGAGGCCTTGGCCATTCCCGCACCGGTTTCTAATAAAGATTGACCCAAGGAGGCCGGATAGGCTATGAAGCCCGGTCGGTGCGCCCTCGTGGTGGAATGTCCTCCGTGCGAAGCACGGCAAATATAAGGCTACCATTCCACCCGGGAGTTGTGTAAGGAAAATATCGAGGCCCTCGTGGTGGAATGGTAGACGCGGTAGACTCAAAATCTATTGCCGCAAGGCGTGGGGGTTCAAGTCCCTCCGGGGGCACCAAATTGAAGTTTTAGGACATCCGGTAAAATCCGGGATACCCGCAGAAAACCAAAAGAAATAACCGTTTTCTCTTCCTACACCGTCCGACGAAATCCGTTGACAGCCTGGGGCACAATGGGGCACATTTCAGCCTATGTGCCCCACCCGTAGCAAAATGTGCCCCACATGGCAAAAACTGCCTCTTTAACGCAAGTTAAGATAAAAGCCGCTAAACCCAAGGCCACGCCTTACAAGTTGTATGATGCAAACGGGCTGTATGTTCAGATTCATCCCAATGGCAGCAAATACTGGCGCTGGCGGTATCGCTTTAATGATGCAGAAAAAAAGATGGCCTTGGGCGTTTTTCCCGAAGTCAGCCTGACCGAAGCCCGCGACAGGCGCGATGATGCCCGTCGCCTGTTACGCAGCGGTGTTGACCCTATGGCACAGAAACAAGCCATTAAGCGGGAAGCCCTCATTAACGCCGAAAACAATTTTGAAGCCCTTGCCCGCGAATGGCATGACAAATTCCGCCAACGCTGGACGCCCGACCACGCCAGCCGCATTTTAATTTCATTGGAAAAGGATGTCTTTCCCTACATTGGAAAGCGGCCTATCGCCGAAATTGACACCCCAGAAATTATTACCGTGCTTCGCAAAGTGGAAAGCCGCGATGCATTGGATGTGGCTAAACGCATCCGCCAACGTATTGCCGCCGTTTTCACCTATGCCAAACAGACTAGCCGCGTGCGCGATAACCCTGCCCGCGATTTGGGCGGCGTGTTGAAAACCCGCAAACAACAACACCGCCTTGCGATTAAGCAGGATGAATTGCCGGAATTTCTAAAAGCCGTTGAAAATTATCAGGGTGATATTGTCACACGGCTGGCATTGCAATTTATGGTTTTGACTTTCGTCCGTACCAAAGAACTGTTGGGCGCCCGGTGGGATGAAATTGATTGGAAAGCAAAAATCTGGCGCGTCCCAGCCGAACGCATGAAAGTGCGCGAACCTCATATTGTCCCGCTGTGCAAACAGGCCATCACCATTTTGGAAGAAATAAAATCCCTGACTGGTGACTATGATTATATTTTTGCTTCCCGCACAGGTAAAACCTTATCCACCGGCACAATGATTTACGCCGTGTACCGCATGGGATTCCATAGTCGCGCCACCGTGCATGGCTTGCGCGGCACCGCCAGCACAATCCTGAATGAAAACGGCTTCAACCCTGATGTAATTGAACGCCAACTTGCCCACCGTCCTGGCAATGAAGTCCGCGCAGCATATAACAGTGCCGAATATCTGCCTGAACGCCATAAAATGATGGCTTGGTGGGGAGAATATCTGAGAAAAGTATCTAGTAAAATCGAACCAACAACTGGAAAACAACGCAAAGGGGGTTAAGAGGCACCATGGATTTAACAGACTTTGAACTAGACTCGATGGATTATTGGCGGCTTTGTGATGAAGTTTCAGTTATACAAGCTATTCTTCTGCTGCTGGGTCATGACCCTGCGGGAAAATATAAATGGGCTGATGGCGATAGCAACAAGCGTCCCATAGGATATGATGCAGTTTCAGCCGCATTAAAAAATGCAATAATGTCAAAAACGCTTCCGGCAATTGAAGTGCCTATTGCTTATGATGCACACAATGAATTTTTTAATCCGGGTCCGTCCGACTTAATCAATTGGCATGAAACTAGGGTAAATATAATAGACTTAAAGACGTGGCTCTCTAATAGAGGAGTTAAATCAGGCTTTTTCTTTCCTGACAGTAAAAATATTCCAGATTATCTGGACCCTAATAATCCATATTACGCTCCCAAATTAGCTGCTGCTGTAAAGGCGTGGCAAGCCGTTACCATAGATGAAGATAAATTGAAGGGGAAAACACCCAAACAGGCAATGGATAAATGGCTTCGTGAAAATGGTAGTCATTACGGACTAACAAAAGACGAAGATGGTAGTCCTAACGAGCAAGGCATTGAAGATGTATCCAAAATCGCAAATTGGAATACTAAGGGTGGCGCGCCTAAAACCCCTGGGTGAGTTATGCCAACCCGCCCACCTATTAAAAATAACTGAATTATCAGTGTTTTTTTATGAACTATGCTGCGTTATCTGTTCAGGTCCTAAAAAAACCATAGGTAAGGTTACCAAATTTTAGGGATAAGTTTTCGTAACTTACCCATCAATCTTCGCAAAAAAAATCGTGTCCTAATCCTTCCAGCATAACTCTGGAAAGGACGAAGACATGCAAAGCAATCCGAATACAAAAATCTTGCGCTTACGGGAGGTTTTATCTCGCACCGGATTAAGTCGCAGCACAATTTATGAAATAGTCGGCAAGGGTACATTCCCCAAACCTATTAATCTTGCGCCGCGGGCGGTGGGATGGCTGGAATCTGAAATTGACACCTGGATTGCTGAACGCATTGCGGCCAGCCGCAGCAAATAGACACTTAGCACTATGGGTCAGAAATTCCCCAATCCGCGTTTGTTTAAGGTGAATTGGAATTACACCGTGGCGGATGCCGTCCGTTGCGCGAAAGTTCACGAAAACACCATCCGTAATTGGATAAAATGGGGATTAAAGCCAATTGATAATAATCGCCCTATGCTGATTACAGGTGCCGAATTTATCAGGTTCTTAACGCAACAACGCGCCGCCAGAAAACGACCCTGCCAGCCGCACGAACTTTATTGCCTCCGCTGCCGCAAGCCGCAACGCCCGGCGGGCGATATGGCCGATTATTTGTACACCGCCCCAAATCGCGGTTGCCTGACAGCTATTTGTCCCGGCTGTGACGGGATGCTGAACAAACGAATGTCACCGTCTGACCTGCCCGCTGTTAAAGCTATTTTGAACATTTCTGAGCAACGTCATGAACCACACATAGATGACCGTTCAACCCCTAGTCTGAATTGTAACTTCGAAAGGAAAAGATAATGGCTCCGAAATACAACCCGCAGAACGAGCGCATTAAGCGCGAATATATGGAACATTTACGCCACGCCAAACGGCTAAGTGACCCCACCATTGATGGTGTTCTGAAATCCATACGGCGGTTTGAAGAATATACGGGGTTTAAGGATTTCAAACAATTTACTCGGCATCAGGCCATGAACTTTGTCCGTGACCTGCCCGAAACGCCCAATGCACGAGGCAATGGCGTTTTAAGTCGCCCCACCGTCTATACAACCCTCATACAGTTGCGGACATTTTTTATCTGGCTGGCAGGAAAGCCAGGATATAAATCGCGTTTTGTATATTCGGATGCCGATTATTTTAACCTGACAGAAAAACAGGCGCGTATGGCAAAGGCTCCGCGTATGCAGCGCCAGCCGACGATGGAGCAGATTACCGCCGTGGTGCAATCTATCACGCCCGCCACCGATTTTGACCGCCGTGACCAGGCACTAATTGCTTTTGCGATTTTGACAGGTGCGCGGGATGGCGCACTGGCATCCATAAAACTGCGGCATGTGGATTTGGAGCAAAGGCTGCTTTACCAAGATGCACGCGACGTCAAAACCAAGAATAGCAAAACCATCCCGACGTTCTTTTTCCCCATCGGCGGAGTTTTTGAACAGATTGTCGTGGATTATATAGCATACCTGAAAAAAGATCGGTTGTGGGGTATGGATGACCCGTTATTCCCGGCCACCAAAATGGCAGTCGGTGAAAGCGGTGGGTTTGCAGCAGCAGGTTTTGACCGTCGGCATTGGACAACGGCCAGCCCCATTCGGGATATTTTCAAGAAACGCTTTGCTGGGGCGGGATTGCCTTATTACAAGCCGCATACTTTCCGGCGTACGCTGGTGTTGTTAGGTGAAAAAATCTGCAAATCACCGGAAGAGTTTAAGGCATGGTCGCAAAACATCGGTCACGACCATGTTTCCACGACCTTTAACAGTTACGGGAATATCGGCATGAACCGACAGGGAGAAATTATGCAGCAGCTTGGAAGTAATATCAGGATATAAATCTAAGTTTAGAAAAATCAGGTGATTTGCACCACCTGATTTTATCACCCAATTTTAATGATGAATGATTAATGTTTAAACCATTCGCTGTTATTAATGTGAAAGGCAGCTCTTACCAATTCAAATCTTGGATGATTTCCACAATGATTACATGGGGGAAAACGTTTTCCCTTAATCACGGTAACCTCATGCTCTTGTGTGTGACGCCTATCATGAATAACTTTGTAAATACCTGACCTTGGTACCTCATCTCCTGGTTTATATTGAGCCATAGCTTCTCCTTTCCCGGAATCCGGGTTGTTAAGAAAGTAATTGGCTTGACTGGGAAGGCACACATTCGATAGAATATGAGTCTGAACTGGATACGCAGCCAATTACGATGATGCGTGTCTAAAGGAACGCTCCCCTGGCCTGCAAAGTTTTGGGGGGCTTTTCTTTATCAGCAGATAAAATAACATACCTTGTTATGCTTATGCAATAAAAAACGTTTCGAATCAGTGGGTTAGTGATTCGTTAAGTGTTTAAATAATCCCCTTCCCTCTTTCTAATTTCCAAGTAGACTACGCATGTCATTCACCCATTTGGGCGAGTGATGGGGCGTAGTAACCCCTTGTCATAGCGGTTGGCACAACCGCATTGGTGCCGTTCCTAAACAGACTGGCATCAGAGTGCCGCTTCTCAGCTTTGGCTGGGGAGCGGTGGTGTATGTCCAGCCCGCAAGGGTAAAGGCCATCGCGCCGTTTTCTATGACAACGGTTACTAATCCCCAGTCGCCAGAGTGGACACTTTGGCGGCTTTTTTCTTATCAACCTTGGGGGAAAACCGATGAATAAAATTTACTCACTGGCGTTTGTAGCCGCCTTGTTGGCTGTCACCACTGCCACAGCACACGCAGACGATTGGACAACCAATCTGCGTCCTTATGTGGGCGCTGATTATCAATTCACTCACCTGAAATACAATAATGATTATGGGGTTGGTGGCGGCTTGGCACTAGACGGCAATACGATTTTAGAACGTGGCCTGAACGGCGGCAATGTTCACGTAGGCGTGCGCCCGGCGCAGTATTGGGGCGCAGAGTTGGGTTATTTTGACACTACGAATGAAAGCAAAAATATCGCCGCTGGGACGACGGTTGGACCCGGCACGGTTGCCTTGGTGCCACTGACAGGCAAAGTGCAAATGCATGGCGCAACGCTGGATGCGATGGGCTACCTGCCTGTGATTGCCAACCGGGTTGATTTAATCGCCACCACCGGGCTTGCATGGGACCATATTAAAGCGGGCTTTGGTGGCCTCGGCAGCGTCAGCAAAAGTGAGATTGATTGGCGGATTGGTGGCGGCGCGCAGGTGAATTTATTACCCAATTTGAATCTGCGCGGTCTGGTGCGTTACCAAACGGCGGATTTCAAAAACATCGCCGATAGCGCGTGGGTTTACACCGCCGGGCTAAATTACAGTTTTTAATTTTCTTCACCGCCGCCAGTCAAAAGCTGGCGGCTTTTCTTTCCCATCAAACCAAGAAGCAAAACCATGCGCATTATCTCTATTATCGGCCTCGTAGCCCTTGGCGGCTGCATTACCGCCTGTTCCAGCATTATTGAGGGACGTACTCAGCAGATTGTCATTAATACCAATCCGCCCGGCGCAAGCTGCCAGTTAGTCCGCAATGGCGCGACTATCGCCACCGTTATTGATACTCCCAGCGGCGTGAATGTGGACAAAACAAAATACGATATTGAGATTAGATGCAACAAACGCGGCTATCAACAAGCTACTTACCTAAACCATTCCGGTACGGCGGGTGCGACGGTTGGCAACATTATTCTTGGTGGCGGCATCGGTTGGGCAATCGACTCTGCTTCTGGCGCCGACAATAAATACGACAGTCCAGTGAATATCACGCTGGCTAAAAAGTAAACAAGTTTTGAAAAAGGGATGCTACCGGATATTTATACCTGAAACAATTTCATTGCCGATAGAATCAAACGCCTTTGAAAGAGTTGTTTGAAGGTCTCGGCAGAAAAGAACCAGCGAGATATGATGCACTGTTTCGAGAAAAATATCTGGCGCGCTCGTAAAGGGACACGAAAAATCCATAACCTTATATAATTCTATTAATGATGTAAGTTTCTGGCAATCTGTTTCTATTAACTTATGCGTGAAATCTATATTATGGAGGGAGTGAGCAAAAACATTGCGGATGTCCTTTATAAGAAGAAGGTCTCTATAAACTGCGCCCTCAATAAGCGACATTGCATAAGCAATTCTGATTTTTGCAGAGAATGTGGCTAAAACTGCATTGCCGCCGTCAAATATATTTTTGCTATCATCCTTATTTAGGTCACGGAAATGTGTACGCAAAAGTTGTTCGAGGCCATATTCTAGATATGAGGCACCCATTATGGTGACGGTTCTGGCATCTTTTCCTTTAAGGTCATAAATAATCGCTGTCATTTCCTCCGATGTAGGAAAATTTTTAAGAAGCGTTTTTGATGAAGTAGTCATTGGTTTTTTTACATATTTCCTGGCTTACTATCGACTAATTTAAAATCGAAGTAATCTATACAGCCGTCCCACGAACGAGCCTCTTTCCCGCATTTCTCACAATTAAAACTGCCTTTATCTCTGGCAGGGAAATTCATATAGGTACATTCATATTTCTCCCCACAATGAGGACATTCAAATTCGGTTTTTCCTTTTTCCCAGGTAGCCATCCTATCAATATGGCATAGAGCAATTATTGGCACCAGTATCTCCTAATTTAAACATACTTTTCAATATGATTAGAATGAGATAGATTCATATTTCGGTGCGCGTCTGGCCTCAAATTCACTTTGCCAAACTTGGTGGGGCACATTTGGGGGCACATTAGAAATCTATATTATAAAAAGTCAAGGAAATGCTATGTTTCCGGCTTTAATATAGGTTCCTCCGGGCCAAATTAAGGTTTTAGGACATCCCGTGAAGTCCGGAATACCCGCCGCAAACGGATAAGAACCAGCATTTTCTTTTCCGATACCGTCCGACAAAATCCATTGATAGCCTGAAGCACAATGGGGCACATCTTGGACCATGTGCCCCGCCTGACAAAAACCACCTATTTAACGCAAGTTAAAATAACAGCGGCTAAGGTATTTTGGATGCCCACAGCGGCGATATAATCTGCCTCATATTCGTTGAATATCGGGAGCGCAAAATGATACTTAAAACGATTACGCCTGAATTAATTACGGCTTATTGGTTTTGCCCGCGCAAGGCTTTTTTGTTAATGCGCGGCGAAAAAGGCGCGGCCAGGCATGAATATGTGGAAGTGATGGAGCGGCAGGCCTTGGCAAACCGTAAAAAAAATTTGGAAATTTCTAAAACTGGCGCGCCGGGAATCTGCGAACTTTTTTTGGCAACCAGTACCCACAACATCGGCAAAGATCAAAAAATCCAATTGGCGGCGATGGCATATCTGCTGACGAAATCATCGGGCAAAACGATTACATCCGGCACAATCATGAATGCGGCCGGCACGTTTTTTCAGGTTAAATTAACGGCCTTGATCGCGGAAATCGCGCCGCTGGTTGAAACGCTGGAAAGCTGGGTGAAAAAACCGCCACTCGAAGCGCCAGGAATTATTCTGATACGGCATTGCCAGATTTGCCCTTTCCGTCAGGCTTGTTTCGACCAGGCAAAAATCGAAGATAATCTCAGCCTGCTCGACCGCGTCACGCCCAAGGTGATGAAAAAATATAAAAAGCAAGGCATCTTTACCGTTCGCCAGTTATCTTATCTTTACCGCCCGCGGCGCGAGCGCAAAAGAAGCAAACCGGCGCCGGTGAAATTTGACGTGACGTTACAGGCTTTGGCGTTGCGGGAGCAGAAAATCTATGTGCAGGAAACGCCCATTATTCCGGCGCATCCGGTTGAAATCTTCATTGATTTCGAAGGCTTGCCCGATCAGGAATATGATTATCTCATCGGCATGATGGTTTCTGAAAACGGGCGCGCGGAATGTCATTCTTTCTGGGCGGATACGGCGCAGGATGAAAAAACCATGTTTGAAAATTTCTTACATGCCGCCGCAAAATATCCTGATGCGCCCATTTATCATTACGGACATTATGAATTCAAAAGCCTCATTCGAATTGGGAAGAAATATAACCTGGATATTGAAACGGTCAAAAAGCGGTTGATGAACGTCAGCTTTTTTGTATTCGGCAAGATTTACTTCCCGGCGCGTTCCAACAACCTGAAAGATATCGGTAACATCATCAGCGCTGTGTGGACAGAACCAGGGGCTTCGGGACTGCATAGCATTGCCTGGCGGATGCAGTGGGACGTATCGCAAAATGTCCGGTTCAAACAAAAATTGCTGACTTATAATGCGGAGGATTGCGCTGCGCTGCGTATTTTGCTCGTCGAACTGCGCAGCATCAGCGCGGCCGCTGAAACCCGCGCGGACGTGGATTTTGCGGGGCGCATCAAGCCAACCGCCAGTCCGGCGGGTCAGGCTATTCATCATTCACTGGAGCAAATTCTGCGTTCCGCCCATGCGGAATATCACAAAAACCGCATCGGCATCCGGCAGCGGGACAAGGATGACAAACCCGTTCATATCGGCGGCACGTTTGGCCACACAGGTGTGCGGCGGATCATTCCCAAACCGGACAGAGTTGTTCATGTCAAACCCATAACCCGCTGCCCCAAGCATCCAAATGAAATTCTGCAACCGGATGAAGATTGCAGTCATACCGTGATCGATCTGGAAATGATGCCGCATGGTTTTCAAAAAGTGATTACAAAATATACCGGCAAATCCGGCTATTGCGGCCGGTGTTACCGCCGTTACTTGCCACCGCGGATTAAGCAACTGTCCAACCAGCTGTTCGGCCACAACATGCGCGCCTGGGTGGTGTTTCAGCGGGTTGTCCTGCGCCTGTCCTACAGCGCGATATCGCAGGTTTGCGAAGAATTGTTCCGCGAACCTGTCACCGACGGCACCATTGGAAATTTCATGAAAGATTTCGGCAATCATTATGCCAAAACCGAAGAGATTTTGTTTCAGAAAATCTTCGCCAGCCCTTTTATGCATGTCGATGAAACCCGCATCAGCGTTCAGGGCGCGGATCATTATGTCTGGGTTTTCACCAATGGCACGCACGTCGTTTTTCGTCTGACAGAAACGCGCGAATCCGGCGTCATCCAAGAATTACTGAAAAATTATAAAGGTATTTTGATTTCCGATTTTTACGGCGGCTATGATGCCTTTGCCTGCCGCCAGCAAAAGTGCCTGGTGCACCTTATCCGCGATTTGAACGATGAATTATGGAAAAACCCGCATCATCCGGCGCTTGAGGCTTTTGTGGGCGCGGTGAAAGAATTGTTGACGCCCTTGATGCAGGATGTACAAACCCACGGCTTGCGCCGCCGCCATTTGCGCCGGCATGAAAAACGCGTGGCGGCATTCTATCAAAACACCATTGATAACCAAACCTATAAAGACGAAACGCTCGGGCGCTATCAAAAGCGCTTTTCGCGTTACCGCGACAGCCTGTTCCGCTTTTTGCAGGAAGATCATATCCCCTGGAACAATAACATGGCTGAGCGCGCCATTCGCCATCTGGCGATCCAGCGCAAGATTTCGGGGAGTTTTTATAAAGGCCCCATGATTTCCTATCTGCGTCTGCTCGGCATCGCGCAGTCGTGCCGGTTTCAGAAAAAGTCATTTCTGGGCTTTATGCTTTCCGGCAAAAAAGACGTAGATGAATTCCATCCACCCCGGCGGCAGCCCATTTCCGAACCGGCTGGCGGCGGCGTTAATGCCGTTACTGCCCAGCAGGGGTAAAAAAGCGGCTTAAAGCGGCGTAAAAATCACCCGCGGCGCACGCCAAACCGGCTTAATAGCCGTCAAAAACAATTTTAAATTGTATTGCAGTTCTGAAACCACGCGCGGCGGTGGGTATTTGCGCGTTTTATTTTAACCCAGCTGGGCAGTTACTGGTTTTTGTTTCTGCAAGTATTTGCGAATCTCTTACGCTTAAAGAATGGACTTAAAAATATTTTTTATTTTATGCGCGAATACAACGGAACTTTGCCGTCAGCTGGAGGAGTCGCAAGCGATTATCCACTCGCAGCAAGTAAAACTCGTGCATCAGGATATGGTAATCCAGGATCTGGCCGAACAGATCAAAAAACTGAAACGCAGCCAGGAATTAACCAGCGCGATCAGCAGCAAACCGCCTTCCAGCGACGGTTTGAAAAAACCCGTCCGCGTCATGAGCCTGCGCCGCACCGAACACAATGCCAACGGCGGCCAAACGGGCCACAGGGGCGAAACCCTGCGCCAGGTTGAAACACCGGATATCATCCAGCAACATTGCGCCGAACAATGCGCCCATTGTCAGGCCAAACTGACCGAGGCCATGGTGACCAGCCATGAAGCGCGCCAGGTTTTTGATATTCCCAAACCCCGATTGGAAGTCACGGAACATCAGGCGATGATTTACGCCTGCGCATCCTGCCGCCGCGTGACCAAGGGTGTTTTCCCCATGGACGTGACCGCGCCCGCGCAATATGGCCCGCGGGTGCGGGCGGCGGCGGTTTATTTGAACGCTGGACAATTAATTCCGGAAGACCGCGTGGCGGAAACCATGCGCGATCTCATGAACATCAACCTGTGCCCCGCAACCATTGCCGCGATGGGTACGCGCAAAGCAGATGAATTCCGGCCGCTTGCCGATTATATCGCAGCGCGGGTTGCGGCGGCGCCCGTCCGGCATCTTGACGAAACGGGTTTCCGGATCGGCGGCAAAACGCAATGGCTGCATGTGGCGGCGACTGCGGATCTGACGGCTTACCGTATTTCCATGCATCGCGGAACGTTGCCGCAGAATATTAAAAGCGGCGTAGTCGTACACGATCATTGGAAACCTTATTATACCATGGAAGGCGTAACGCATGCCTTATGCAATGCCCATCACCTGCGCGAACTCAAAGCCCTGATCGAGATCGAAAAAGAATCCTGGGCACGGCATATGGAGCGGTTATTGCTCTATGCCCACCGTGTCGTCCGCCTGGCGCAAGAGAAAAACCAGATTACACTACCCGATCCGATTTACCGGCGTATCTCGCGAATCTATGACCGGATTGTTGAATACGGCCTGACCTTCCATGAACGGCAAGAAGCGTTATTCCAAAAGGGAAGCCGCGGGAAAAAGCCGCGCCGGATCGGGCATAACCTGTTACTGCGTTTCCGTGACTATAAAGCTGACGTTCTGCGCTTTGCGGCGGATTTCAATATTCCCTTTACGAATAATCAGGCTGAGCGTGATATCCGGATGATGAAGGTGAAGCAAAAAATCTCCGGCGGTTTCCGCTGCCGCGCGGGCGCGCAGAGTTTTATCACCCTTAAATCCGTGATGGCCACGGCGCGGAAACAATCCTGGAATATGCTTGAAACCCTAAGCCAGTCGCTTTTGGAACTGATGCCACGCCTTGCGAGCTGATTTTAATGAGTTGAATTTGAGTAGGATCAATATACGCGCCTGGGTGTTGCTACAATTGAATATTTCATGATTATACACCCTACCATATTATCTTCCGGCTGGGATTTTAAAAGCTTCCCAGCCGGGTTTCCAAATTACATGCCCGGAGTATGAACACCTGTTTGATTCAATTCAGACGGCAAAACAAATTTTGCCTCGCCCTTCCATAAATTAACGGCTTTAATATTGCCGAATTCAATTTGTTTGTCTTTGGAAAAGCCAGCAACATTTAAGCGCACATGATCGATCATGCCGACCTCTGCAATGGACAGGACATGAGTGCCAAGTATGGCATAGGTATCAAATCCTCCCACATAGGCTGAATTTATTTTTTCTATTGCGGCTTCCAAGCTTTCCAAACCCTGTTTGAAAGACATGCCCAACGCATAGTTGCGCGAACCATCATCCGTTTCCTGGATGGAAATCTTAAAAATCATGGGAACATAAGTACGGTTTGATTGGTTATAAGCGACTGCGGCGAAATGCCGCGGCGCTGCCAAAAGTTCTTGCAATTCTCCGGGTTTTACCATTGTGCCCGTCTGGTCCAGGCAGGGGGGCATGATTAAAAGAAATAGGGTGGTAACGGCCGGATGAGGTATCGTAAGCGATAAGAGCAAACATTTTAAGTTTCCCTATTTGGTGTGGGATTGAAAATGGTGTCATATTAATAGCCTTGCGAACTGGATTGCAAGGAAAATGAATACTTGCAAGACGGGCGCTTGGCGAAATCCCCCTTTTCGGGTCCGGGGAAGGGGAATTTTTTCATGCAAGTATTTTTTTTCTTTACTTTCAGAAATATTTTCTTTTATGCTGAATGCCTATAATCAAACCAACACTTAAGACAGGGATACAATATGTTAACGCAGGCAAAACGTAAAATTTTCAAGACGAATGGCAACGAGTTCCACCTTAGATTAGTTGAGGTGAAGTCAGGCAGTGAATTGGACAAGATTCGTCAGGAATTGATTGAAAAGGGTGCAGACTTTGAAAAAGAAGATTTTCTGCATTTAGCAAATCGGAGCTTTCCTAGTTTAGTTACTAAAAGTGGTAGCCATTATGGACTTGTCGAGAATATTTCAAAAGCTCTTGAGATTTTAGATGATGTGAAACAGCCCATGACGAAAGACGATTGGCTCTATAAGTTTAATCTTGATAATAAGATTATTCTACATTAGAAAGAACCTTAGAACTTAACCCGAAGGCGCTTGAGCACATTTTCAAGCCCAGCCGTTGGGTCGGGCATACCGATGAAATGAAAGAAGTATGGGCGCATGTGCCGAAGAACCATAAAAATGGATTTGATTTTGATGATGCTTATGAAGAGGCCCAGATAGAGACAATCTTGCCGGCGGCAAAGAAAGAGATTTTCGATACCGATTCCAATGGAGTTCATGACCGCTTGCAAAATAATATGCGCTCTGCTCAGGATTGGGACACTGTTCGCGCGGAATTGCAGGCAAAAGGTTTGGATTTTGCCAAGACGGACTTTACCTATGCAAAAGGCGCTGAATATCCGAACTTAGCTTATAGCGGTATCATAAAGCATTTAGAGAAAGTTCTGGATATTTTGGATGACGTGGGTGAGCCGATGACTCAGGAGGATTGGCTTACGGTCCTCAAGGGCACCGATAATACAATGCTTGAAGAAGTTTTGGATTCGAGTGATGCGGATACAACCTTGGAGGCTATTTTTGCTCCGCGCCGCTGGGCCGGAAAAATTGAAGAAATGAACGAATTATGGTCGCTTGTACCGGATCATTATCAAGAAGATTTTGATTTTGATGAAGCTTATGAAGAGGCTGGTGGGACCGTAATCTTGCCTCGCGCCAAGAAAGAAATTTTTAAGACTGAAGATGGGCTTCATAACCGTTTGCAATACGATATGTATTCCGATGAACATTGGGATAAAGTTCGTGCGGAATTGCGCGCAAAGGGTTTGGATTTTGCCAAAACGGATTTCACCTATGCGAAAGGCGATGAATATCCGAATTTAAATCAGAGCGGTGCCGTAGAGTATTTAGGGAAAGTTCTGGATATTTTAGATGATGTGGGCGAGCCCATGACCACTCAGGATTGGGTTGCAATGATAAGGCCCAATTCCGGTTCTAGGGAAACATTTCTTGAGGCAGTTTTAGACGAGGACTACAATGCTGCCTTGCCCGCTATTTTCGATCCTAAGCGTTGGGCCGGCAAGACCGATGAAATGAAGAAATTATGGTCGCACGTGCCGAGACACTATCAAAATGGATTTGATTTTGATGATGTTTATAAAGAGGCGGCCGGGGACAACCCAATCTTGCCTCGCGCCAAGAAAGAAATTTTCGATACTCAGGCTAATGGATATCATGCTCGTCTACAAGAGAATATGCTTTATGCTAGGGACTGGGACACCGTTCGCGCGGAATTGCAGGCAAAAGGTCTGGATTTTGCCAAAACGGATTTCACCTATGCGAAAGGCGATGAATATCCGAATTTGGCTCAAGGCGGTGTCGTAGGAAATTTAGAGAAAGTTCTGGATATCCTGGATGAGGTGGGTGAGCCCATAACCAATGAGGATTGGCTTGCACTCGCAAAGCCGAATAGCGGTTCTAAAGAAACCGTTCTTGCGGCAGCTTTGGATGAGGATTTCGACGCCTTGGGCGTTATTTTTCAGCCGCGCCGCTGGATTGGAAAAATCGATGAAATGAAGGCATTATGGTCGCACGTACCGGAAAGATATCAAGACGATTTTGATTTTGATGAAGTTTATGAAGAGGCTGGTGGACAGGTAACAATCTTGCCTCGCGCCAAGAAAGAAATTTTCGATACCGATTCCGATGGAACTCATGACCGTTTACAGAACGATATGGATTCTGTTGAAGATTGGGATAAAGTTCGTGCGGAATTACGCGCAAAGGGTTTGGATTTTGCCAAGACGGATTTTACCTATGCAAAAGGCGATGACTATCCGAATTTGACTTATCTAGGTGTCATACAGTATTTGGGGAAAGTTCTGGATATTTTAGATGACGTGGGTGAGCCCATGACCAATCCGGACTGGCTTGCAGATGTAAAGGCAAGCAATAGTACAGTTCTTGGGGAAATTTTGCGCGAGGATGCCGAAGCTGCCTTGCCCGCTATTTTCGAGCCGCGTCGCTGGCGGGGCAAGGCTGATGAGATGCAAGAACTATGGTCGCATGTGCCAGGACAATATCGCGATTACTTTAACTTTGATGATGCTTACCAAAAGGCGCAGAGGATAACTTTGCGCGCGGCCACCGCTCAAATTCAGTCTGCTGATATTGAGCCTGGCAAGATGATCCTGTCCACTGCCTTTACCGGCGTGCGTTATCACCCGGATCGTTTGCGCAGCGAAAGCGGTGAACGTGAAGAGGTTTTGCCGGGTCACATGGCTATCAACATGCCCATCAAGCCGCGTGAAATCGTTGCGGATGCGCAGGCGTCCTATACGGCTGGATCGCGCTATATGCACGTGCATGCCCGCAACCCGGAAACCGCGCGGCAAAGCGCCAATCCTGATGATTACGCCAGAACCTATGCCGGTATCCGCCGTCATTTCCCCGGCATTTTATTGAGCGGTCCAACCAGCCGCAAGGAAGATGTGGGCAAAAAGCTGGACGCCGCCATGGCGGAATTGAACAAACTCGGCAAGGGCGCATCGCCGGAGATGATTGCAAAGGTTGAACTCCTGCGCGCGAAACCGGCGATGGATGGTGAAGCGGATATGCTGACCATCTTCACCGAACCCGACATCTTGTCCGACAACATGCTGGAAGGCATTTCGGAAGGCAAGATGTCCGGTCAAGGCCGCCACCATCCGGACAGCATTCGTCATTATTTCGGCAAGCTCGCCAAAAAAATGAATAAACGCGGCATGGGCTTTGAATTGGAAATTACGCACCTTCAAGGCTTGAAAACCGTTGAAACACTGGTGGATGCGGGTTACCTGAACCTGGATAACCCGAATAAAAAAGTTCATGCGGTTGTTTTAATGGGCTTCTCTCAAGGCTTGCCGATCAAAAAGGCCACCTTTTTAGAAGCGATGGGGCGGATTGACGATTTGCAAGCAAAAACAGGGCTGCATTTTGTGGTGTCCGTCGGCGCCGTCATTATGCCAAAGGATGCCGCTACGACGCCGCGTGATCGTGGTGAAAGATTACCCGAAGGCAAGCACGATTACCGCGAAGTGATTGACTGGGTCGTGGAATATAATGAAGAGGCCAGAGCGAGCGGTGCCGTGCCCGTTACCATTTTCCGTTCCGGTTTGGAGGACACGCCTGTTTTATACGGCGTTCCGCAAACCAATGCCTCTCTGGTTGAACATGTACGGGATCTTCTCGCGGAACACGGAATTGTGCCGGAACAGGATCTGGGCAAGGTTCGCGAATTGTTGACTGCTCCAGGCCCTGCTGCTCCTGCCCCCGTGGCGAAAGAGGATCTGACGGCCGGCGATGCCGTTCATCAAGAAGTGATCCCTGCGAAAACGGACCAGGAATGGATTCAGCTACTACAGCGGGTGGAAGGCGGGGGCTGGTCGCCTATCTTCCAGGTTTTGGATGATATTATGACCAAACCGAAGAGTTTAGATCTTTTGAAAGATCCGCTGGTTAAGAAATATGTTAATCAGTTCCCGTCTTATCGCAAGGCATGGGAAAACCGCATTGATGAATTGACGGCTAATGATAATGCAAGTCAAAACGCCAGACCTTCTGCTCCGGCACTGGTGTCGAGAACACCTAGTCACAGACCGATGGCGTTTGCTGGGCCTTCTCCCTAGTTCCAGGATTCATTCATCCTTCAACCCGCTCCGCTGAAATGTGGGGCGGGTTTTTTGTTTCTTAGGAAAAAAGCCCCCGAGAGAGAAAATCAGGAGCAAGAACACCAACCTTAATCTATCGATTGCAAGGATATTCGTTAATATTAGGAAAATAGAAAAAGAACGAATGAAAAAAGAACTTGTTTAATGTTATTAAAATATCAAAGCCCATTCTAATAAATCAAAGGCGGTTATAAACCTCTTGAAACAAAACTTAAATCAGATAGAGTTAACCGGCTTTAATATTAGATCCCTCCGGGCCAGGTAATGCCTCAGCAAGAAGCGTGAGACAGCGAATGACCATCCACACAAAAACTCTCTCCCTTCTATTTCTCGTTTCCATCGCCGCCCTTGCCGCGGCGATTACCGCGGAATTCACGTTGCATTTACCGCCCTGCATTTTGTGCCTCGCTCAACGCGTGCCGTTTGTTTTGGCGATTATTATTTCTAGTGCGGCACTAACAATCAAAAAATTTCAACGTTCTTGTCTCTTGTTTCTCGTCTTCTTGTTCCTCATCAACACCGGCATCGCGGTATTCCAGGTTGGCGAAGAGCAAAAATGGTGGGGCCTGAACGCAGCGGGCAATAGCGAAGTTTGCACCGTGCCGAACCAGACGGTTGAAAATATCAAAGACCTTTACGCCAGCATGAGCGGCAATCCCGTGGGCGATTGTGCCCATCCGGCCTGGTCATGGCACGGCGTCACCTTTGCCGTGTTGAACGCCGCGCTGTGTTTCGCGTTAATGTTGTTTGCAATTTATGGAGCCGCACATGCCCAAAGCAAAAAAGAAATCTGAACCCCGTCCGTCTTCGCCATCTCGCTCCGCCACTTCGGCTATGCAAGGCAAAAGGCTACGCCGGACAAGTACCCTGCCCGGCGATATGACTGAGGCGGAATACCTGGCGCGCATTCTGCGCGTCAACCACGCGGGCGAATTCGGCGCGAAGCAAATTTACGCGGGGCAGCTGGCCGTGCTGGGCAATAGCGACGTCGGCGACACGCTGCGCCACATGGCGGAGCAGGAAGAAGTGCATTTGGAATATTTCGCGGGCGAACTCGCGCGCCGCCGCATTCGCCCTACCGCTATGCACCCCATCTGGCGCGTGCTGGGCTTTGCCCTGGGCGCCGGCACGGCGATGCTGGGCAAGGAAGCCGCCATGGCCTGTACCGTCGCCGTCGAAGAAGTCATCGACGCGCATTACGAAGACCAACTGCACAAACTGCCCGCGCATGAAAACGACCTGAAAAAGAAAATCAAAAAATTCCAAGCCGAAGAACTCGAACACCGCGACATCGGCATCGACCACGGCGCCGAACGCGCGCCGGCCTATGAACTGTTATACCGCGCGATTTCAACGGGCTGCAAAGCCGCGATCTGGATCAGCAAAAGGCTATAACTCAGCCCTATGCCCATTAGCCTCCTTAAGGCGCGGGATAGGGATGCTCTACTGCGCCCTTGCCAAAGCGAGGATATTGGCCCTGGTTTCCACCAGAAAAAGGGCAGAAATTCTCTGATGAGAGTTCCGTTGCAAGCGATTTAAGGCCTTGAGACAATTGCGGATACTTCTCCTGAAACCCGGGTTTACACACTACTCTATCGTCGTAAATACATTCTTCCGGGGTTAACTTTCCATCCTTGGCAATGTCAAAGAACATAGCTGCGATCATCAGATTATCTTTGATGCCGCTTTTAGACTTTTCGTAAATTTCCAGTTTGAATTCTAAAGGCTTATCCTCACGATTGTAATTTTTGCTTATCCTGCCATAAACCTCGTCGGTTTTGAAATCACCGCGCAAAGTCCATAAACTCCGTCTTTCCGATGGACGCTCCAGTGTAATCGGAGCCTCAAGAGGCGCCGAAGGATTAAACGCATTAAGCAAGCCCACATCAATGCGAGGAAGTTTGATTTCGTCCGGTTGACCCGACAGCATTAAAGACACCATCGATTTTGAACTAAAATAAGTCGTTTCGTAAAATCCTATATCTTTAAGTTCACCGGGCACCTGGCCCGTAAATTCCGTCAATACTTCCGCTTCGGATTTTGAAACGGAATGTTCGCGGCCATACCACACGATTGCTGTGAGGGCAGCCAAGAATGTTACGGCGGAGGTGCCTCCCCATATCAGAATTTTCTTACCGTTTGATTTTTTTGTCTGTGATTTTTTCATGCTCATATCTCCTTGCGGTTCGGTTCAATAAATGGATTTAAATATCAATACAGCGGCGAATGATCCCATTTTTGCGGTTTTGAAAAATCGACCAAATTGTCAGGCACATAAGCCAAAATTTCACGCCACCAGCCGGCCTCTGTGCTTGGCATGGCGCTACGGCGCAGCAAGGTCAGCGCCCCCGCCCCCATTATCAAGGATACTCCAGCCCATGCGGCAATGCGGCGCATATTGGGTCTAGGCATTGTTTTCATAATTGAAACCTCAGTTTTTCATTTTATTTTAATTATAGGTTTTTATACCACAGAACCTATGCAACTAAAAAACTTTTTAAGCTGTTCCCGCCATATCCCCATAAATAATACTGTCTACCAAAATTCCAAAAGCAAGCATTTTAGCTTCCCTTCACCCCCTATTAACCATTACCCCCCTATACTGGCCCTGAAAGTACAGCACAGCGGCGGGTTTCAGAAAGATTTCCTATGAGCAGATTGGCGGAATTGCCCTTTATCGACCTCTATATTTGCCTGGATCGGAATGAACCGGCGGAATACAAATCCTATGAACCTGGGAAGTCCAAACTCAGCCAGATGGTCCCGCCCGAATACGATGCGGAGATCCGCGCTTTCGCCGAGGCGATCCAGGAACATCTGGGCGCGCAAACCGACGGCAAGATTACCTGGGGCGGCCTGATCTGCCGCCTGTCGCAGCGGAAAATGACGGATAATTCCAATTGGGTTTGCGCGCGCCGCATCAATACCAAATTGCCGGATTTGGACGAGCTGGGCATTCCGCCCTATATGCTGCCGCGCATCAAGGGCGCGGGCAAACGCGACGGCCTGATTTTAATTTCCGGCGCGACGGGCGCGGGCAAAACCACCACGGCGGTTGCGCTGCTGACCTACTATATGAACAAATACGGCGGCACCGCCGTGACGCTCGAAGATCCCTGCGAATTTCCGCTGCATGGCCGCCACGGCGAAACCGGCCGCTGTTTCCAAACCGAAGTGACCGAAGAATCCGAATGGGCCAGCGGTTTGAAAAAATCTCTGCGCTGGGGCCCGCGTTATATCTATGTCGGTGAAGTGCGCACGCCCGGCGCGGCGGAACAATTATTACGCGCCGCCTCAACCGGCCATTTGGTGCTGGCGACGGTTCATGCAGGCGACGTCATTGAATCTCTGCGCAACCTCGCCATGCTGGGCGATAGATCCATGGATGGTGGCGCGAATGACGTGCTGGCTTCCGCTTTGGTCATGGCGACGACGCAAACCCTGACGAACGGCAAACTGCAACTGAAATTCGTGGATACGGAAGACGTCGCCTCCGACCCGGTCCGCGTCCTGATCCGCGAAGGCAAATTCGCCTCCCTGCAAACCCAAATCGATCAAAAAGACGCGCGCCTGAGAAACACCATGAGCAGCGTGGCGGCGAATGGCTAGTTCCTATAACCCCTACGCCTCCAACGCCGTATCCCAATATAAATAATCCCGCCACGTCGCGTGCAAAAAATTAGGCGGGAAAGCCCGCCCGTTTGCCTGCAATTCGAATGCGCTGGGCTGGCGCGGCGCGGTGAGGAGCCGCATCCCCGACCGATGCAAATCCTTGGCCGCCTTGTGCACGTTACAGCACGAACAGGCGGTGACGACGTTCAGCCAGTTCGTCCGCCCGCCCTTGGCGCGCGGCACGACGTGATCAAACGTCAATTCATGCGTCGGGAAACGGTGGCCGCAATATTGGCAGGTAAAGCGGTCGCGCAAAAACACATTAAACCGCGTAAAGGCCGGCGCGCGCTCGTTATGCACATAATCTTTCAGCGCGATCACGGAGGGCAGGCGCATTTTAAACCTGGGCGAATGAACCTCAACGTCATACTCAGACAAAATCGAAACGCGGTCGAGGAAAACGGCCTTGACGGCATCCTGCCAAGACCAAACCGATAACGGAAAATACGAGAGCGGGCGGTAATCCGCATTCAATACCAAAGCCTGACATTGCGCGGCTGGCGGCATCGCTCCTCCTGAGCGTTTTTACCGCGATTCCAGTTGGAGTGTCATCCCGGGCGAAGCGCGCAGCACTAAGACCCGGGATCCCAGGGAGCATAAAAACGATAATCGCCGCGAGATCCCGGATAGCAGTTCCGCTAAGCGCCGTTGGCGCTAAGCTGCGCTAGTTTCCGGGATGACATGGGATAAAAACCGCGCCGCCGCGATGATACCTGCATCGTCGATGCTGTGCGGCAGGCCCGGGCGCGCCAGCGTTTGCACCGGCACGTCATTCGCGCGCAACACTTTTTCCGCCGCGGCCATTTCGTAAAAAGGCACAATCGGATCTTGCTCGCCGTGAATGAGCATCACGGGCGGCCGCGCAGTAATGTCGGCGGACAGCACATCCGGCGCCATTAATGCACCGGAATAACCCACGATACCGCCCATCGCCGCCGCGCGCCGCAAGCCGACTTGCAGCGACATCATCGTGCCCTGCGAAAACCCGACCAGCGCAAGTTGGCTGTCTTTCAATTCATATTTCTTCAACTGCTCATTCAGCCAGGCATCCAGAATTTTCCCGCTGGCGACAATTTCCGGCCAAGCCTTGGTCGGCCAATCCATGCCGGGCTGCCAGCCGCCCAAAGAAAACCATTGATAACCGAAACCGATCTCACAGACATGCGGCGCGTTGGGCGAGATAAACACCGCATCCGGCAGCACCGCCGCGAAATAAGGCGCCAGGCCGATCAGATCATCGCCGTTGCTGCCGTAACCATGCAGAAAAACGATTAATTGTTTGGGAGTGCCCGATTTGGGCGCGGCGACAGGACCATGCAACATGCCCGACATCTAACACGCAGCGCGTGATTTTACCAGTCCGGCGGCTATTGCGAATTTTGTAATTCGGCCTGCATTTCACCATAAGCCGTGATCGCCGCCGCCAGTAATTTTTTCATGGCGTGAAATTTACGGGCGCTGGCATGATATTCGATTTCATAGGCCAGCGCCGCAAATCTTATCCCGCCGAGCTGCACGCTGGAAGAGCGAATGCGGCGCACCAGGCGCACAATTTCAGATCCATGGCGCGCCGTAACGGCATCATGCAATTCGCGCAGCAGGTGCGGCATATTGATGCAATACTGCGTGATGATATTTTTAAATTCAGCCGGTGTCAGAACGCGCAATTCATTCAGCATGGCATGATCCACGTTAACGTGCTGCGCGGAGACAAAAAATCTTTTTAAATTCCGCAATTCAAATTGCTGATACTGCAAAGCCAAGAGGCAGAATAAATTCAACCCCAAGACGATCATCCCCATCATATGATTGGAGAAAACCGCGTCGGCGTTATGCTGGGCGAGGATGCATGCCGCGGCCATGGCCATCAGCGCTGCGGCGCCGATAAAGTAAAGATGAAACGCAGAATAGGGATTTAAACGCAAGTTCATGCCTAGCTCCTTGGCAATAAATTGTTAGAAACAACTAAACAGTGAGAACAAAAAGACTCGGATGGATATTATTAGATCCAAATACAACCATACGTAGAATTCAATATATCATATTCGCCTTGATTTCTTCAATGGAATAGATACCTATCTTTGTTGAAATTCTTGTTAATTTTTGCGCCAATTTTAATCAACTTTCATCTTGCCGTCACATAACCAAAGGCCTAGGACAGAAGCCACATGAATTTAAAATTCCGTCAGTTCGCCTTGATCGCCATTCCGCTGCGCACCGCGGTAGCGCAGGTTTCCGTAGGTTTGCTGTTGCTTTCCGCCGTCGTCTTGATGCTGGTCGCGCGCCAGCACGCGGATACTTTTTCCGATTTGCGCATGGCGGCGGTGCGCGCGGTGGATCCGGTTTTGATGGCGGCCCAGCAACCCGTGCAGATGGCCGAAAGCTGGTACGACAACCTGCAAACCGTTGCCGTGATGCAGATGGAAAACAAAGCCCTGCGCGAGGAACTGGCGAACCTCAGACAATGGCATGCGGAGGCGGTGCGGCTGGATGCTGAAAACCGTTCATTGCGCGCGCTGCTGCAAATGAAACAGCCGCATGAAATCACTTCAACCGCGGGTTCCGTCCTGGCCGACAACGGCACCAGTTACGGACATAGTGTGGTGGTGGTTCTGCCGGAAGATTTCAAATTGCGCCGGGGCTTGGTTGCGATGACGGCGGGCGGGATGGTTGGCCGCACGGTGGATGTCGCGCCCGGCACGGGCATGGCGCGCGTGCTGCTTTTGGATGATCCCGCGTCGCGCATTCCGGTCATGCTGGAAACGGCAAAGACGCGCGGGATTTTGGCTGGCCAAGGCAACGGCGGATTGCGCGTGGAGGATTTACCCGACGGCGCCGTGCCGGTTGTCGGCGATCGCATTGTCACCGCGGGCGATGACGGCGTGCTGCCCTCCGGCCTGCCGCTCGCGCGCGTCACGCGCATTGACGGCGACCGCATTTGGGCCGTGCCGATCGCGCAGCTCGACCGCCTCGACTGGCTGCGGTTGGTGGATTTCGGCACGATCAATACGCTGGCGAAACCGAATTTTCAGGCGCCTTAAACCATGAGTATTGTGCGTTACCGGCCCAAAAGCACCGCCTGGTGGCAAGTGTTGGGCGATGCCGGTTTTTGGTTGATGCCGATTGCCTCCATCACGGCAGCATTATTACTCAGTTTAATTTATATTCCGGGTATGCCGCCGCTGGTCATTCACTGGCCCGCGCTGGTGATGATTTACTGGGCTTGTTACCGGCCCGAATGGCAACCCACCGGCCTGGTTTTTATTTTCGCATTGCTGTGTGATCTGCTCTCCGGCACGCCCTTGATCGGCATCACGGCGCTGATCGCGGTTTTCATGACCACCATTTTGCGCAGCCAGAATAATCTGTTCCTCGCCCTGCCGTTCTGGATGGATTGGATCATCGTCTCTATCTGCATTTTCGTCTGGCGCGGTTTTGAAGCGCTGGCGCAAGGCCTTTTCATCGGCACCTGGCCGCATGCGGCGATGTGGTTTACCTCGGCCTTTGTTTCGGCGCTGGCGTTTCCACTCGTTGCGATTATCCTCTCGCCTTTGCGGCGCGCGGCGTTCCGGTTTTAAGGAACCCTTGGCGCCATGCCGCTTTGCGGCCCGGGCTGCACAGGGAATAAAACTCTATTCGGATTTTCCGCCGTAGGCGGCAGCGTCTGGAAAAAACAACTTGCCGGTTTCCCGCCCGCCGCCAATTCAATCGGCATTCCCACCGAGCGCGCCCGGTACCAAATTTCAAAATGCGGTTCGCGGAAGGTATAAAGCTTTTCACTGGAACCCGGCTTTTTGCCAACCTAAACCAGCACGCCAAGCTGCACTAAACGGCGAAAAGGCCCGGCGATATCGCTTTGCATGATTTCAAGGTCGCCTCCTGTTTTCTCATTATTCAGGGTCAGGGTTTCGGCAATTTGTTTTTGCGACACAGGCGTGCCCAAAGGCTGATCACAATTCATGCGCACAATCACATCAACCAGTCCCTGGCTGATTTTCCCCAGTTCTTTCATGTTGCCGGAAAAACGCGGAGTCAAATATTCCAGATTCCTGGCCGCCGCCGGCGTATCCGCGGGAATATCGAACAAGCCGTTTTGCGGCGAGAACGGTTTGGAATACATCAAATTCGCCAGATTATTCAGCCCTTTGGCGCGCAGGATCGTCTCGGTATCGCCCCAGACATAACCGGGAATAAGAGCTTTTGATTGTTCGCTTTTTCTACGCATTGATTGTCCCCGCAATATGGCTCGAAGATAACAAAACAAATACTTACAAACAAGAAACTTATCTAATCCTTGTGTGTTATTCCACTCAAAATCCCCGACAACTCCGACACGCTCCCCACCAACCGATGCGCGCCTGCCGCCGTCAATTCCTCCGCGCCGCCATAGCCCCAGGTCACGCCGATGCTGCGGATGCCGTGGCGCGCGGCGCCCAGGACGTCGTGTTTGCGATCGCCGATCATAAGAATATCATCCACGCGGAAATTTTCGCGCGCCAGAATGTATGCGATCAAATCACCTTTGTTATTGCGCGTGCCGTCCATTTCGGCGCCGTAAATTTCTTCAAAGAAACCGTTCAGATCAAAGTGCGTCAAAATCCGCCGCGCAATAGGATGCGGTTTTGACGTCACCACCCACAATTTTTTTTCCTGTGCGCGCAAAGCCGACAGCATCGCGGGGATCCCCTCGTAAACCCGGTTTTCCGCCAGCCCTTTACCCTCGGTTTCATAGCGGTAGCGGTAATGCGTGACGGCTGTCTCGGCATGCTCAGCGCCGATCAATTCCCCAAAAGACTCGCGGAGCGGCGGGCCGATGAAATGCAGCAAATTATCCGCCTCCGGCGCCGCCAGCCCCATCTGCGTTAGGGCATATTGAATGCTTTTGGTAATGCCTTCCTGGGGGTCGGTCAGGGTGCCGTCCAGATCGAAAAATAGCGTCCTTGCCCGATGCATCTGAGCACGGATATAGTCGCCGAAACCGTCCAAGGTCAAGGAAAAATGGGGTAATATTGTTATCCGTAATAGGATTAAATTCGCAACTTTATAAGTCCAAATCCAGGTGCATGGGGTTGTTCCGCACTTTTTGTATTGGTTCTCTAACCAAACCCGCGCATTAGCCAGCAAGGGCCGGAAGATTTTTGACGCAGATTAAAATTTTTCTTGACAGCCGGAAACAAATGTGGGAATATAATCTTAACAGCGGCCGAAGTATATCCATGTTTTGGCCGATCTCCATTCAAGCGGACTTAAAGTCCGCTTTTTTCATGTGCGAAAGGAAAGTTCATGGCAATCAAACGCAAAATCGTGTCGGCACCCGTCGGCAGTAATTTAAGCTCTAATCCGGCAGATGTTCAGGCTCTTCGGTTTGTGCTTTCCGCCTTGGGTTATAATGATCCTAACCAGGATTTTGGATATATGGATCAGCGCTTGAAAAAGAACATTTTGTCCTTCCAAAAAGATAATGGATTAAGAGCCGACGGTATCGTTCAACCTGGCGGCAAGACCGAAAAAATGATGATCTCAAATCTAATTAATGATGACGATGATGAAGAAGCGTCACGGTCGCCAGTTTATTGGTGCACTGAATGCGGCGGCCCACATGGTGGTTCAGCAGGCGATATGTGTCCGGATTGTACAACCAAAAGCGAACAAGAAGGCGAGGGATAAATTACCGTTCCTTAGATTTATGGATGAAATGGTCGATATCTTCTTGGCTATAACCCAACAGCCGGCCGATGATAATATCCGTTGCGTCATCGGCCGGCCATTCACCCGAATGGACCATTTCCCGCAATCCGAAAAACGTTTCCGCACGCCATTCGTGACCGGGGATGACAAAACAAACATATAACATCGGCTGCCGCAGCCTGCCCGAAAAGAGCTGTTTTTCAAAGCGCCGCAAAGCGCCGTTTTTAACGTAGGGCGAAAATTTTTGTTCCGGAATAATCGCCTCATCGATTTGCCCGGTGGGCGGCACAATATCCCCAAAGGCTGCCAGAAATTTTTTGCCCGTCAGCATCAAATCCAGTTCTCTGCCTTCATGCGGGCCGATCATGCTTGCAATCCTAGAAACCGGCCAAGGATTTGCAACCGGATAAATAAAATTTTCCCGGAAAAAGCAAAAAACTCTCTCCTTTCCCCCCTCTCCCCTCTATACATCTAAGCTATGAATACCGCGCTTGAACGCGACCAGGACCGCCAGCAGCTCATCACGCGCCGCAGCCTTATGCTGCTCGCGGGGCAAAGCGTGGCGGCGCTCGTGCTGCTCGGCCGCGCGGGGGAATTACAGCTGATCAAGGGCGCGGCGTATAACCTGCTGTCCGAGGAAAACCGCATCTCCATCCGCATCGTGCCGCCGCCGCGCGGACAGTTGCTGGACCGCAAGGGCAATCCGCTGGCCGTCAACCAGCAAAGCTACCGCGCCGTGATTTTGCGCGAGGAAGTCAAAGACCTCGAAGCCGTCCTGAACCGTTTCGCCGATGTGGTGGACTTGTCGCCCGATGACCGCATCCGGATTGGAAAGGAATTCCGCCGCGGCAGGAATTTTTCGCCCGTCGTTTTAAAAAGCAATCTGTCCTGGAACGAAATGGCGCGCCTGGAAATCCTGACGCCTGAATTGCCGGGCGTTTCCGTCGACAGCGCCGCGCAGCGTTTTTATCCCCTGGGTGCCGCGGCGGCGCATGTGCTCGGCTACCTCGGCGCGCCGGACGAAGATGAGATTGATAATGACAACGAACCGCTGATGGGCGTATCGGGTTTTCAAATCGGCAAAACCGGCGCGGAGCAAGCCTACGACGGCACCCTGCGCGGCCGCGCGGGCGGCTTGCAATTAGAGGTCAACGCCAAAGGCCGCGTGGTGCAGGAATTAAAACGCACGCCGCCGGTTGCGGGAAAGAATCTGCAACTCACCCTCGACGGCGACCTGCAGCAAGCAATGTACGACCGCCTGTCACAGGAACGTTCCGCCGCCGCCGTTGTGATGGACGTGCACAGCGGCGCGATTTACGCGATGGGTTCATCGCCCGCATTCGATCCGAATATTTTCACGCAAACCATTCCACAGGATTTGTGGCAACAACTGAATTCCGATCCGACCAAACCCCTGATGAACAAGGTCTTCGGCGGCACCTATCCGCCCGGCTCGACGTTTAAACCGATCACCGCCCTCGCCGCGCTGACGGCGGGCGTGATCGCGCCGGAAACGACTGTGACATGCACCGGCCAAACCACGCTCGGCACCCACACGTTCCACTGCTGGAAAAAAGGCGGGCATGGCACGGTGAATTTGACGCAGGCCATCGCGCAATCCTGTGACTGTTTCTTCTATGAAACCGCGCGCCGCGCGGGCATCGACCGCATCGCGCAGACCGCGCACGCCATGGGCCTCGGCCAAATCTCCGGCTTTGGTTTGTCCGGCGAACACCACGGCCTCATCCCCGACCGCGCATGGAAACGCCGCGTCTTCAAACAAGATTGGACTGTCGCCGACAGCTTCGTTTGCGGCATCGGCCAAGGCTACGTCACCGCATCCATTTTGCAACTCGCCATCATGACTGCGCGCATCGCGAATGGTGGCATGAATGTGAAACCCACCTTGCTGGCCGAAGAAGTCACGCGCGTATCGGCAACCCCCATCGGTTTCAACCCCGCGCATATCGCCGCGATCCAGCAAGGCATGATGGCCGTGACCGCGCCGGGCGGCACGGCGGCGGCGGAACAAATCCCCGAACCCCAATGGCACATGGCCGGCAAAACCGGCACCGCGCAAGTCCAAGCCATCACCCAGGCGCAACGTGATGCCGGTTTCGACGTCTTCAAACTCCCCTGGGAACAGCGCCACCACGCGCTCTTCGTCGCCTACGCCCCCGAAGACCGCCCGCAATATGCCCTCGCCTGCATCATCCAGCACGGCGGCGCGGGGGGAAGTGTGGCGGGGCCATTGGGGCGCGATATTTTGAGGAAGACGCAGGAACTGGATCCAGCGCGGAATTTTAAAGCCGTATAATTTCCCCTCTCCCTGTAGGGAGAGGGCAGATTTGCTTAGCGACGCAGCGCGAGGAGCTTAGCAAATCGGGTGAGGGGAGATGTCAGAATTAAAAATCTCTTCATCACAAAAAAGTTTTTTGCCACAACTCTCCCCTCTCCCGGAATTGCTAAGTTCGTCGCTTCGCTCCTCACTAAGCAATTCCGGCCTCTCCCTACAGGGAGAGGCGATGGTGCACCTTCACAACGTCCCATAACGCGTAATCATCGCGCCGAGGACAAGGGTGAAAGCGGAAATCATCGTGGTCACTGTGATCTCCGCGCCCAAAAACCAATGCGCGGACAGTAATGACAACCAGGGAATAAAATCAGCGCAAAGGCTGAGCGCGACGACACTGCCGTGATGCATGCCGTAATACCAGCTTTGCTGCGCAAGGAACTGGCACAGCGAAAAAACAATTAAAATCGCCAAAAGACCGGCCGGCAATTCCCACGGCATTGCCGCTACATGCGAAGAAAAATAAAACGGCAAACCCAAGGCGAAGGTCAGCTGGAAATAGGGGATAACCGCGCCGCTGCCGGTTTGATGACCGTATTTGCGGTTCATGGCGCTGAACAATCCCCATGCAATGGAACTGATCATCACAATGCCAAAGGCCAGAAAATCATTTGCCAGAAAAACACGGTGCGTTTTAAAAATTTCCGGCCCGATAAGTTCCAACGCCAGGCTTGCTATGACAATGGCGGAGCCCAGCACAAAAGCCCAACGGTGCGTAAGGCGCACAGCGCCCAAACCGACCGACCAGACGATCACCAGCGTCGGCCAGGTGTAATTGAGCAGAATAACCAGGGGCAAATTATCATGACTGACCATATTAACCGCCAGCGTAGTGAGGCTAAAGTTCACGACAAAGCAAATCCAGCGCAGATAAAAAACCGGATGCCGCAGAACTTCCGGCGTCAATATTTTTTTCTTGTCCAGAACATTTTTAATTACGCCGCACAAACCGCTGATGAAACAGGATATGCCGACATAACCCATCGGCCCCGTGCGATCCGCGACCATTCGTATAATGGGCAGGGCCGGTCCCCAGACCAGAACGGCCAGAACACCAATCAAAGTCGCGCGCGTCACCTCGGCGCGGCGGCTGGAAGCGGCATCATGGGTCATGACGTCTTTTTATCATCATTTTCGTCCGGTTTTCTATTTATTTTCTCCCCTCTCCCCTCTACCTTCTCCCCTCTATGAGAACCTACCTCAAACACGAAATCCTATTGCCGCAAAAGGTCACGCAATTGCCGTGGCTGCTCATCGCACTGATTGTCGTCACCGGCGCGATCGGCGTGATGATGCAACTCTCGGCTGGGCAAGGCTTATGGGCGGTTTACGCGGGTAAACATTTACTGGTCTTCGCCGTCGGCCTCACGCTCGCGCTTATTTTGGGCATGGTGGATTTGCGTTATTGGTCGCGCGCGTCCTATCCGCTCTTTGGTATTATGCTAGCGCTTATCATCGCCGTCGGCCTGGTGGGTTTTATCGGCAAGGGCGCGCAGCGCTGGATCGCGCTCGGCCCGCTGCAATTACAACCGTCGGAGTTTATGAAATTCGCCGTCATTCTCGCGCTCGCGCAGTATTATTCGAATGTATCCGAACACAACCTCGGCCATCCGCGTTTCCTGATCCCGCCGATTTTGATCGTCGCCGTGCCGGCGTTTTTTATTCTGCGCCAGCCCAACCTCGGCACCGCGCTGATCGTCATCGCCATCGGCGGCGCGATGTCTTTCGCGGCGGGTGTGCGCCTGTGGAAATTCGCCGCCGTTATCGGCGCGGCGGTGGCGGCAATCCCCGTGGGCTGGCATTTTATGCATGATTATCAGCGTGGGCGCGTTCTGACTTTCCTTAATCCCGAACGTGATCCCCTGGGCGCGGGTTATCACATCACCCAGGCGAAAATCGCGCTGGGTTCCGGCGGCCTGATCGGCAAAGGTTTCCTGCAAGGCACCCAGGCGCATTTGCAGTTCCTGCCCGAAGCGCAAACGGATTTTATTTTTTCATTAATGGGCGAAGAATGGGGCTTTATCGGCGCGGCGCTGTTTATCCTGATTTATTTCGGCATGATCGTGCTGATCTTTCGCGTCAGTTTGCACGCACGCAGTCTGTTCGGCCGCCTGGTTGCTGTTGGGATGGGATTTAACCTTTTCATGTATTTCCTGATTAACATCGGCATGGTGATGGGATTGCTGCCCGTAGTCGGCATTCCATTACCCCTGATTTCGATGGGCGGCTCGGCGATGCTCGCGACGTTGCTGGGCCTCGGCGCCGTGCTGGCCGTGGCGGTGCATTCGGAACAAAGAGTCTAAAGGAAGTTTAAAGCCGCCGCGTGACGGGCATTTGCTGGCCGCCGCTTTCGATCAATAGCTTGCCGGTTTCGGGACAGACGATAATGACGTCCAAAGGCCGCAAATGCTGGGTGATTTCCGCGATGCCGCCATAGCCCAAACGCCGCGCCATCTTATCCGCCAGCCGCAGCCCGAGCGAGCAGCGTTCCAGATTCCCCAGCGGCAGTTTGCGTGATTTCGACATAAAATATCCTCTAATTTCCAGCCTATCATCCCGAGTCTTACCAAGGCGTAAATGACACAAGAAATAATTTTCTTGACAGGAAAAGATTGTCGCACGCGCCGGATTTTGATATCAATCCCGCCTTGGCGCCGCTGTAGCTCAGCTGGTAGAGCACATCATTCGTAATGATGGGGTCGGAGGTTCGAGTCCTCTCAGCGGCACCAGTCTATGCAAGCGCAGCTTGTGTAGATTGTCCGGCGTAGCAAGCGCGCGGCCATTTTTGAAAAGGAAACCCAATGTCCACAGAAACTACTATTTTAGAACCCAAAACCGAAGCGGAACTGCTCAAAGCCCTGCGACAGGCGCGCAAAAGCAACCGCCATAAAACTGGCGATGGGTGCGACAACCTCACACTCGGCCAGCGCGTGGCGGATGTGGTGGCCTCGAGCATGGGTTCCTGGACCTTTATCATTATTCAATCGGTGATTTTACTGATCTGGGTAATATTGAATGTGCTGAACGTTATTAAACCCTGGGATCCCTATCCGTTCATTCTGCTGAATTTGGCGCTGTCGTTTCAGGCCGCCTATGCCGCGCCGATCATCATGATGAGCCAGAACCGCCAACAGGATATCGACCGCAAAACCGCCCAGCACGACTACGAAATCAATGTCAAAGCGGAATTGGAAATCGAACTGCTGCACCAGAAGCTCGACCAGCTGCGCGAGATGGAAATTTTAAATCTGACGCAAGCCGTGAAAGAGCTGACTGAAATCATTCACGAAGGGCGATTACAATCGCCGCAGAAATAAAAAAAGCGCGCCGCGTGGGCGCGCTCTGTTTTATCAGCAACCCTTAACGCTTGCTTGAAGACGATCCGGCTTTTGATGAAGAACCGGAATTTTTCTGGTTCTGACGAGCGTTTTCGGCATTCTGAGCAGAAGAGCCGCCGCGCGTGTTATTGTTGCTGTTGTTTTTGCTGTCGTAATTGCTAGGCATTGAACTACTCCTTGGTTATCGTTTTGGTTATCGTTCCGGAATTGAAACGCAGCCAAAATGTAAAAAACGTGGCGTTAAAATGCGCTGGCAAAAACGGCGGGAATTATAAAGATTTCTTAAAGCCGAAATGCATCAGGCGTGCCGGTAAAGACCTAATTTTTCGCCACAGGTTTTACATCTGCCATGCGATCAATTTAACACGGGCCAAAAGATTCGGCCAAAATGATTAATAGCGATTAACGCCAACGGCCGTGCCAACCACGGCCACCGTAAAAGCCAACGCCTACCGCAACGGGTGGCCCGACATAGACTGGCGCAGGTGCGTAATAAACCGGGGCCGGTTCCGCATAAACAACGGGGGCGGGCGCCGGAGCCGGTTCAACATAAGCGCGCTGATAATAAGGCGCCGGTTGCGCGACGACGCACCCGCCGAGCAACAGCGGCGCAGCCAAGGCGGCCAGCGTGAATAAATGCGGTGAAAGGGATAATTTGAACATCAAAGCCTCCAAGGCTGATCATTTCAGTGTATCCTACTGCCGCGCCTTTTCAACTTAATATTCAGTAATATGGATGCGGATTAACCCCGCAAACATAATAAACCGATAAGGATTAATCGAGCAGCTTGATCTGTTTTGTTATCGGCAAAACTTCGCAAACCATGCAGTTGGTCACGCGCATCACGTCAGCCCGATAATGCCGCATCAAGGCCTTCATCACGCCGCCATGCGTGGCGACCCAGATCTGGCCGGGCAACTGTTCCACCACCGCCATGCCGCGCACCACGCGTGCCATGAATTCTTCGGCGTTTTCGCCGCCGGGCGGTTCTTCATTATTCTCCAAACCTTCATGCACGCGCGCCCACGGGCCGCCTTGCCAATCACCAAAGTTTTGTTCGATTAAATCGCGCACTTCACGCATCGGTGCACCGGCATGCATATTCAAAATTTCCGCCGTCTCGCGCGTGCGCGACAGACCAGTATGAACGACAATATCAGGACGCGCGCCGTATTTTTCCAGCTTGCCGCGCGCGGCAGCGGCCTGTTCGCGCCCATTATCCGTCAGCGGGCTGTCCAGCCATCCTGCCGACAGATTCTCTGAATTCGCCACGCTTTCGCCGTGGCGGATAAGATAAATTTTGTCGGCCATCAGCCTGCTTTGCGTTCTTCGCGCTTGCGGTCGTTCGGGTCGAGCAGGCGTTTGCGCAGACGAATGGATTTCGGCGTCACCTCAACCAGCTCATCATCCTGAATATAGGCGAGCGCCTTTTCCAGCGGCATGACCATCGGCGGCGTCAGGCGGATGGCTTCGTCCTTTCCGGCCGCGCGGACGTTGGAGAGTTGCTTAGCTTTTAAAACATTCACTTCCAGATCATTGTCGCGCGAATGCTCGGCGACGATCATGCCCTGATAAACGCGTTCGCCGTTGCCGATTAAAAACTGCCCGCGGTCTTC
>JABDAM010000002.1:91781-91893 GCA_013289145.1 Alphaproteobacteria bacterium
AGCCACACTCTCGCCTTGCGCATTGGAAATCAGCACGCCGTTACGGCGGCCGGCCATCGCGCCTTTAAACGGCGCATAATCGTGGAACAAACGGTTCATCACACCTGTGCCG
>JABDAM010000003.1 GCA_013289145.1 Alphaproteobacteria bacterium
GCCTATCGTGGGTGTTTGGGTGATGCCGCTGGGCGTGCTGGCGTTTTTGCTGATGCCGTTCGGGTTGGATGGGCCGGTGTTTTATTGGATCGGGCAGAGTGTGGATTTGATTTTGGATATCGCGCGTTGGGTGGCGAATTTACCTGGCGCGGTATGGCATTTGCCCGCGCTGCCGCCTACGGCGCTGGGGTTTTTTACGATTGGTTTCGCGTGGTTATGCATTTGGCGGCGGATGTGGCGGTTGTTTGGCATCGTCATTATCGCCGCTGGATTTTTAACACTGCCGCTGCAACGTAAATATGATCTGCTGGTTGAGCCTGGCGGTAAAGTCATGGCGCTGCGTCTTGCGAATGGCGAATATATTTTCCAAGGCAGCACACGGGAAAATTATTACCGCGAAATCTGGGCCGGATGGTTTGGGTTGGATGAAGGTAAAATCAATCTGGATCGTGACCAGCCCGATTTTCATTGCGACGACGATAAATGCCTGATTACGCGCGATGATAAGACGATTGCGCTGATCCGCAGCGAAGCCGGATTTGATGCCGCTTGCGCAGGCGCGGCGGAGATTTTGATGACGATTAAACGGCTGGAAGATTTTCACGGTGATTGTCCAGGCCGGCAAGCCATTCGCTATTGGGATGCGATTGATAACGGCACTTATGCGTTTTATTTCCAGGGTGGCGATTGGCATACGGTGAACGTCAACGATCTGCGCGGCGATAGGCCGTGGGTGCGATAGTTATTCGGCTGCCGATTTCTCAATTTTCCGCACGCGCAAACGTTTCACGCGGCGGTTATCAGCTTCCAGAATATCGAATGCAAATCCTGCATCATGCGTAATTGTTTCGCCCCGTTTCGGCACGCGGTCGGCGAGGTAAACGACTAATCCGCCCAGGGTATCCGCGCCTTCGGTTTCTTCTTCCTGGAGCACGTCGCCGACGGTTTTTTCAAAATCTTCCAGCAATAGGCGCGCATCGGAAATCCAAACGGCGGGAGATAATTCAATCATCTGCGGCGCGGCGTGGTCGCGTTCGTCTTCGATATCGCCGACGATTTGCTCGAGCAGATCTTCGATGGTGACGAGGCCGTCAATACCGCCATATTCATCAATCACCATCGCCATGTGCACGCGCGTTTGGCGCATTTCCAAAATCAGGTCGAGCACCGGCATGGAAGGCACGACGATACGCGTTTCGCGGATCAGGCGGCCAAGATCAAATTGTGCTTCGGTCACCAGGCTGTCCAAAATATCCTTGATGTGGATGAAGCCCAGAATGTCATCCAGTTCGCCGCGGTAAACGGGCAGGCGCGAATAGGGATTGGCGACGATGATTTTCAATAATTCTTCAAGCGATGTGTCGAGTTCAATCGCGACAATATCCGCGCGCGGCGTCATCACATCGGCGACGAAACGATCATGCAATTGCATGATATTTTGTTGCATGATGGCATGTTGTTGCGCGCTCGCGCCGTTGCCGTTAGCTGGTGGAGTTACTTGCTCGCGTAGTTTCACGTGGCTTTTGACCAACCCGATCAACCAATTCGGCAGACGGAGAAGACCAGGAAAACTCGGAGGTTCGGCGGGTTCGGAAGGGTCAGCCGGAGGCTCGCCCAAAGCGGGTGTGTCACGCATTGTCTATCTCTATTGTTGCATAAGAGGATAGGGATTTGCAAGCTTTAGTTGCGATAAAATTTTAAGTTCCGCCTTTATCATTTTTTGATGATCATCGTCGGTTTTGTGGTCTTGGCCCAGGAGATGCAGCGTGCCGTGCACCGCCAGGAACATAATGTGGTTGTGGAACGGGATACCGAAATCTTTGGACTCGCGAGCGCAAGTTTCATGCGCGAGGATAATGTCACCCAGCGGCAGCACCTGTTTTGCGGGCCATGTGTTTATATTTTCAAGTTCGCCGGATGGGAAAGACAAAACATTTGTCGCCGCGTCTTTATCGCGCCATTGATAATTTAATTCCTTGATATTTTGATCGTTATTCAGGCTGACCGATACGTTGATGCGGTGATCTGTTTTTGGCATGTATTCGTCCAGCGTGGCGTGGATCGCGCGGCGTACGGCCTTGGCATCGTTGGGGTTCCAGCGGCGGCTGCGCAATTCGACATCGATATCAGTTTTGGTTTTAGGCGGCATGGGTGCCCGAAGAAATTTGGGGTGCGATGGGGATGACTTCGCCAGTCAGGCTGTTTTGGGTGGCCTCGGTGATTTTCACGTCAACGATTTGTCCCAGCAGCCGTTCCGGCGCGATGACGTTGACGGTTTGTAGCCAGGGGCTTTTGCCTTGCAACTGGCCGTAGCGTTTGCCGCGGTTATCGAACAGCACGGGAATTGCCATGCCTAATTTGGCTGTATTGAATACAGTTTGGTCGGCGTATAATTTTTTCTGAAGTTCTTGCAGGCGGATATCCTTAATATCTTCTAAAACTTGTTTCCCCGCCTTGGCCGCGGGCGTGCCGGGGCGGCGGGAGTATTTAAATGAATAGGCGGCGGCGTAGCCGACGTAGTCCACAATCTTCATCGTCTCGCGGTGATCGGCATCGGTCTCGCCGGGAAAGCCGACGATGAAATCCGAAGAGAAAGCCATATCGGGACGGATATCGCGCATGCGGTCGATGATGCGGCGGTAATCGTCCTGGGTATGTTTGCGATTCATCGCGGCGAGGATTTTATCGCTGCCGTTTTGGATGGGTAGATGCAGGTATGGCATTAACTGCGGAATTTCGCCGTGCGCGCGGTAGAGCATGTCATGCATGTCGTTCGGGTGAGACGTAACATAACGGATGCGATCCAGCCCGTCCAATTCCGCGAGATGAAAAATCAGCGTACCGAGGTTCCACGTTTTGCCGTCGGTGCCTGTGCCATGCCAGGCGTTGACGTTCTGGCCGAGCAAATTCACTTCGCGCGCACCGTAGGAGATTTGGGTTTTGATTTCGGCAATGATATCGGCGGCGGGACGTGAATATTCTGAACCGCGCGTGTAGGGGACGACACAGAAAGAGCAAAACTTATCGCAGCCTTCCTGCACGGCGATATAAGCCGACGGGCCGCGCGGCTGGGCAGGGGGCAAATGGTCGAATTTCGGTTCAGCGGGGAAGTCCGTATTGATAATCCGCGCGGTGCCGTTCGATTTTTCCCAGTCCGCGATGATTTCGGGTAACTGATGATAAGCTTGCGAACCAATCACCATATCCACATTTTTATCGCGCCGCAGAATTTCCGCGCCTTCGGCCTGTGCGACACAGCCCGCGACGGCGAAAGCCATTTTGCCGCCCGCTTTTTCCTTAGCGCGTTTATGCACGCGCATGCGTCCGAGTTCAGAGAAAACTTTTTCCGTCGCCTTTTCGCGGATGTGGCAGGTGTTGAGAATGACGATATCCGCCTCGCCGATTTGATCCGTCTGCGCATAGCCCATCGGCGCCATGACATCCGCCATGCGCTCACTGTCATAGACGTTCATCTGACAGCCCCAGGTTTTGATGTGGACTTTCTTTTCGGCTTTTTGGGCGCTCATGGTGGTGAAGATAGGGAAAGCAGCGCTAAAAGGGAAGAAAAATTACGCCGCCCGGCTGGTTAAAGCGCCATTCAAACCGCTGCGCAAGGCGTCTTCCACGCGTTTGGCCAGCGCCTTGCGGTTGTCCAGGCCGTCATAAATCGGGTCGTGGTATGTCACTGTTACCGTCATATCGCCGGAAGTCAAAACGCGCCACATGTGCGGCGGCAGGCTTTCATCGCCGATCCAGGCGTAATAATAGCGGAACGTCCGGCCTGGCGGGATACCGTCCAGCGCGGTAAAGGCGATGGTGATCGGTTGCACCGCCTTGGCCTCCATCGCGACGCCGAGCAGGCTGGATTTGACGGGCAGAATGCGCGCGCCGTCGCCCGTGGTGCCTTCGGGGAAGAGAACCAGATTGCCGCCGGATTTTAGGCGCCGTGAAATCACTTCGCTTTGGTTTTTCGTGTCGCCGCGATTGGCGCGGTCGATGAAGATGCAACCTTCAAGATAGGCAAGCTGGCCGAATAGGGGCCACCGCGCCACTTCAGATTTGGAAACGAAACTAACAGGCAAAAGCGCCTGCAAGATCGTGATATCCAGATAGGAAGAATGATTGGCGAGAAATAATGTGGGCGTTTCCGTGGATGGCCGCCCGCGAATGTCGAGTTTAACATCCAGCGCCCACAAAACACCCTTGGATAGCAGGGCAGGGAAAAAATAAAAATACGGCCGTGGCAGCCAGATGAAAAGGCATTGCATGGTTGCGCAGGGAATAATCACCAGCGCCAGCAAAATAATCCGGATAATCCCGCGCAGGCTTGCGAGCATTATTTGCCCTCCGCCAAGCCGTAATGGCGGGCGTATTTATTGGTGATCAAATCGGTTTTGACGATAATGCAGACATCGGTTGAGCCCCATTGTTCATCGATCACCGCGCCATCACCAATGAACGCGCCGACACGCAGGTAGCCTTTAATTAATGGCGGTAATTTCGTCAGAATTTTGCGCGGATTGATCGCTTGCGGCCCCAAGGCATCCATGCGCACCATGCGGTTAGGCAGGGCGGCGGCGCGCAGCGCGGGTGGCGCGAGGTGATGGTAATAAAGGTACGCCAATTCTTCCTGAATTTCCGCCGGGTTGGTGGTGGGGAATGACGCACAGCCGAAAATCATTTGAATGTCAAATTGATCGACATAGGACGCAATACCGCGCCACAGTAATTCCAGTGTCGGCCGCGTGCGGTAATTGAAATCCACGCATGAACGGCCGACTTCAAGCAGTTCGCCGGGGTGAGACAGCAAGCGCGAGATATCATATTCATTCGCCGTATAAAAACCGCTTTTCTGATCCGCGACAGAGCGGCGCAGCATGCGGTATGTACCGATCACCTGATCATCTTTATCGCGGTTATGATCAAGCACTAAAACATGATCGCAACCTGCATCGTAGATATCAATATCCAGTTTAGTTTGTGTTTGCTCGGCGCTGGGTTTGGCCGCCATTTCTTCGTAAAACACGCGGTAGCGCAGGCGCTGGGCCGCTTCGACTTCGGCAATATTCTCCGCCAGGCGCACTTCCAGATTATTGATGCGCAGTTCACCTTTCAACGGCATCACCGGCATGAATTGCGACAGGAATTCATTGACCCCTTTGGGGTCGATCAGATGGTCAAACCAGCTCATTTTTTCTTTTTCTTGCGGCCTAGGCCGAGATCGCGCGCCATCTGGCTGCGTTTTTTTGCGTAATTTGGCGCGACGGCGGGATAATCTTTCGGCAGGTTCCAGCGCGCGCGGTATTGCTCGAACGTCATATTGAAATTAGTTTTCAAATAACGGCGTAGCATTTTCAGTTTCGCGCCATCTTCCAGGCAAACGATATAATCGTCATGGATCGATTTTTCGACCGGCACGGCAGGATTTTTCGGGCGCGGCAGGACATGCACATTCGCGGGCGGCACGTCCATGTGCGTCAAGCCGCGGTAAACGATTTGCAGCAATTCGGGAATTTTCTCTGGATCGGTTTTGTGTGCGTAAAGATACGATGCAACGATCTCCGCCGCAGCGCCGTGAAATTCAGTGAATTCGGTTTTCATGGCGCATATTATACTGTGCTTTGCAGCCGCATCAATATCGCATCTTCGCCCGTGCCGTAATAATCCGCGCGACGTCCAGTGGGTTCGAAGCCCAGTTTTTCATACAGCGTCCGCGCGGGCGTGAGTTTTTCATTCACTTCAAGATGCAATGTATGTATGTCTTGCTGTCGTAGATTTTGCCACAAATTCTTTAATAAGATTTCCGCAATGCCTTGGCGGCGATGCGCAGGTGCAACGGCGATGGTGATTAGTTCTGCTTCGGGAGGGATTTTCTGCGCGATGATATAGGCAGTTTGAGGAATAATAAATCCAACGAATTCAGGTTGCGCGATGGTTTCTTCGAAAGTTTTTAAATTCCAATTTTTCTCAAAACATTGGCCGCGAATAAAAAACAGGTCCGCCGCATCATCCATTGTAATCGGACGCGCATTAAGCGGCATTTGGTTTTGCATCCGCATCGCGGAGATAATAGGGGGCCAGAATTTCGCCGGGAGTATTTTTTGCGTGCATCATTTGCGCGTGGCGGGCGGCGGCGGCTGCCAGAGGCGAGAGGCGAGAGGCGAGAGGCGAGACAAAGATATTTTCTGCTAAATTGTGTACAACAGTTTTGTTATTTCCGGCTAATTGCCTGATTTGCTCCGGCGTTAACATTTCCGTTTTATTATCATGCCAAACGTATAGTTCTGCGCGTTTCGATTCCAAAACAATAATCTCGCCTCTCGCCTCTCGCCTCTCGCCTCTAACCGCCGCGAAAGCATCGATGCCAAAGGCCGGAATCCCCAGCCCATCCGCCAATCCTTGTGCCAGCGCGAGGCCGACGCGGATGCCGGTGAATGATCCCGGCCCGGTGATCGCGCCGATGGCGGTGATGTCGTTTTTTGTGATGGCCGCATCAGCCATGATTTTTTCCAGCAGGGGGAAAATCACATCCGCCTGGCGCGGCGTGTCTTCGCGCGCGATCCATTCCCGCCCATCAGGTACGAGTAACGCCAATTCAGCCGTAACGCCGGAACAATCGATGCCGAGGAACATTAAAGAACTTTACACGCCTTATCGAAATCGAGGCGCGGGCCGCGGGGGTAAAGTTTGGACGGATCGCCGTGGCCGAGGGCGCAGATGAAATCGACTTCGCACTGGCCGTCAGGGAAAAATTCGGCGTTCAGTTTGGCGGCGTCAAAACCGGACATGGGCGCTGCGTCCAATCCGACCGCACGCGCGGCGAGGATGAAATAGGCGCCCTGGAGCGTCGCGTTGCGCAGGGCCGTTTCGCGCGTGTTGGGTGCGTCGGGTTTGAACCATTGGATAGCGTTGTTAGCGGGCGACAAGAACGGCAGCTGTTCATAAAACTTCATATCCCGTGCGAGGATGGCGACGACGGGCGCAGACATGGATTTCGGCACGTTCCCCGCGGCTAACGCGGGTTTCAGACGTTCCTTCGCCGCGTCGGTGGTGAGGAAAGTAATCCGCAGCGGGCAGCAATTGGTACTGGTCGGCCCCCATTTCATCAGGTCGTAGAGTTCGTGCAGTTTCGCTTCCGGCACGGCATCGCCGTTCCAGCCGTTTTGCGTGCGGGCTTCGGTAAAAAGGGTTTTGCGGGCTTCGTCGTTGATAATGGCCATGAGGGTTCTCCGTTCGGCCATAACCTTAGAGTGAATTTATTAGAAATCAATATTCGCGTGAGGGTTGCCCCCGACTTCCGGGCCAAATTTGGCACCATTCCACGCTTGCAAATCATGAAAGTATTAAATTTCTTGAGATTTTGACAGAAATATGACAACATATTTTTAGATACTTTAACGATATTAGAGGGCATTCAACATGGCAAAAGATGTTTGGGTAACTGGATATAACTCGAATAACCCTGGCCCCGGATCAGGTTACGGCGGTTTTATGGCCCGAAAAGGACTGGCGAGCGCAACCTTTGGCGCAGACCGTGTTGCGGTGTTGGATAGTAACGTTGACGACTATTTTGCTCCCTACTGGGAAAACATGGAGCGCGTTAGAAGATCATTTAATAAGGCTCTCCGTACAAACGGCAAACCGCGCTTTCTCTTTAATGGTTGGCAAGACTACGGTGGCGGAGATATTACAAATTACGTAAGGGATGAATCGCCAGGTTCAGCACCCGTTATTATAAGTTTAACCAGTAGTCCTGAATCTTACCAGCACTCTGATGTTGTCGTTGAGCCAAGCTATAGCGGGTCCGGAATAAATAACCGTCAAACAGTTTTGATGCATGCCGTCACGAATATGGTGACGCCGGAAGTATTGGTGGAAAAAACCGCACAGACGCAACGGGCAATTCCGTTTGACACTGTGAATGAAGATTTCATGACGGTTATGGTTGGAAATCCTCAGTACGGCGTTTATCCCAGCAGGCTTGAGGCTATGGGAGAAACATTGGCGGAAAGAGTAATCAAATTAGCGGATGAAAAAGGTTTAAATCTTCTTATCAGCACCAGCCCGCGAACAGATCCATCGCTGATTTATGGCATGCAATCTGAAATTGATTTTTATAATAGAAGCCATGGGGATCCTATTAAGATCTATCTATATGAACATGCCGTGGATGATCCGATGAACCCCTATCCGGGCGTCATGGGATTGCCGCGCAACAGATTGGTTGTAGTAACGGAAGATAGCGCCTCCCTTGCCTCTGAGGCTGTGGCCAGCCCTGTGCCGGTGGCGCTCTATTCGCCATGGCACCAAGATCATAATTATTTTAAAGTCATGCTGGATGGTTTTTTTAGGAAGAAATATATTCATAAACTAAATGAGATGGAACGGCGCAGTCCTGACCAATGGGAAGCAGAGAAAATAGTTTACAATACAACATTGGAGACAGCCAAGGCATTGAAACAAAACTTGCTTAGCCGTGGGCTTGCCAATGTTGGTGACTTTCCTGCTGTCGAACCAGTTCAGCTCGAGAGAGTTCCTTATCAGCCGCTGCGTGTACCTCAGTTGGTGGCTTAGATTCCAGGTGGTTTGCTTTTGGGTATTTTAGGCAGTGTGGTTTAACGTTAGTTAACCGCGCAAACTTCCATTACCTCTGGCACATGCGCCTGTAAAATCTTTTCAATGCCGGATTTCAACGTCCGGCCCGCCGCCGGACAACCCGCACAGGCGCCGCGCATTTCCAGGTATAAAATGCCCTGGTCGAAATCGACGAATTTCACGTCGCCGCCATCGCGCGCCACGCCGGGGCGGATTTGATCTTCGATCACGGCCAGGATTTGCTGCACCACCGGATCGTTCAATTTGTCCGCGTTGATTTGCGCATCATCATTCGCGGTTTGATCCTCCGCCAAAATCGGCTGGCCGGAGAGATAAAAATCCATAATGCGCGCTTGCACATGCGGTTTCACCACTTGCCAATCCACATCGGCGGCCTTGGTCACGGCAATAAAATCGGGCGCGAAGAAAACACTCTGGACGCCCGCGACATCAAACAACAATTGGGCGAGCGGGCTGGCGGCGGCTTCGGCAGCGCTGCGCATGTCCAATGTGCCTTCAGGCATCACGCGGCGGCTGGGCAGAAATTTCAGCGCGTCGGGATTGGGGGTGCTTTCGGTTTGGATGAACATGGTGTATGCCTGCCCGATGATATATGCGCGCCGAGCCCGAATGTGGAGTGCTTTTTTCGCATTGTTGTTATTATTCTGCGTCTGTGTCTGTGTGATAGGGTGCGTGCGCCAGACGCCGTCCTTTCCCGTTTCAGATGATGAGCAAACGCAGGATGAAGAGTATCTGAAAAGGCTTTATGACACGCGCGCGATAAATATCATCGGCGCGCATTATGAAAACGCGGCGCAGGCCAGCACGGATTACAACCACACGGTCGGACGCACAGGCAACCGTGACTATTTGCGCAACCGCGAGTTCCGTTTGAATATGGTGGGGAACCGGATTTTGATCGCGGCTTATCCGATGTGCCCACGTTTGCGGCGTTCACGCAGTATGATGGTAGGGATTTCAAGTGGCATGGGGCAGCCAATGGTGGAATGGGCGATTACGCCGTTTGGCCAACAGGACAAAGCAACTTTGAAATTGGGCGATGAGATACTGGGCATGGGGAACGAGGATATCGCGCCGGGTGTCGGCGGCGTGCTGCGCGCCCGCGCGGTTTTGGCGGATTATGCCAACCGGATGGCGCCGCTTAAATTCCGCGTCCAGCGTGATGGCGAGATTTTGCGTATTACGCAGCAGCCGGTGAAATTTTGTTCTTATGATTTTGTGTTGGTTAAAAGTGATGACGATCAATTTGGCGCGGATTCAAATGATAAAAACATTCGCGTGAATCAAACGGCCTTTAATTATTTGACGACGGACGATGAATTGGCGGCTTTGATCGGGCATGAAACGGCACACAATATTATGCGTCACAGACCGCGTAAGGATTGGCTCTGGATCGGCAGCTGGATGGCGAGTGTATTCACGCTCCCGGCGGATGTTTTGTCCGGCGCGTCCGAGAGGGAGACGAATTTAATGTTTGAGGAAATGTCCCGCCGGCTTGAAGATGAGGCGGATTATGTCGGAATTTATCTCTCCGCCGCTGCGGGCTATGACCCGGAAGGTGTACTAAGTTTACAGGAAATTATGGCGCATGCTTACCATAATTATATCACCGGCAGCGGGGATGAAGATGCATCTTTCTGGCTCGACAGTCCGCCTTATTGGCTGTCCGACCATCCACCCGCTGGTGAGCGTTACACCCAGCTGCGCAAAGCAGTTGAGCAGATCAAGCTGAAACAGCAAGAAGGTTTGCCGGTCTTGCCAGAGTTTTTGGATTAGGTGACGAGCGATAAGGGATAAGTCGGAAAACAGCTCGCCCTTCTCACTTTTCACTCGTGGCTTGTCGCTCACCGCCATCATGATTACATATATGAGGATGCTGCAGCCCTTACTCGCTCCCAAGGTCATCAAACAACGCGCGGCGGTGGAAACCAAATCGCCGTTTCAACTGGTGTCGGAATATGCGCCCGCGGGGGATCAACCCACGGCAATTGAAGAGTTGTTGCGCGGCATTCAGGCGGGCGAGCGCGATCAGGTTTTATTGGGCGTTACCGGCAGCGGTAAAACATTCACCATGGCCAAGGTGATTGAGGCGCTCGGGCGGCCGACGCTGATTATGGCGCCGAATAAAACTTTGGCGGCGCAGTTGTACGGCGAAATGCTGACATTTTTTCCGCATAACGCGGTGGAATATTTTGTCTCTTATTATGATTATTATCAGCCTGAGGCATACGTCCCGCGCAGTGATTTGTTTATTGAAAAAGAAGCGGTGGTGAACGAACAGCTCGACCGCATGCGCCATGCCGCGACGCGCGCGCTGTTTGAACGGAATGATGTAATTATCGTCGCGTCGGTGTCGTGCATTTACGGGATCGGCGACGCGGAAACTTATCAATCCATGGCGTTCGATTTGCGGCGCGGCGACCGGATGGACCGCCAGACGCTGCTCGGGCGGCTGGTGGAGTTGCAGTATAAGCGGAATGACATCGCTTTTACGCGCGGTACGTTTCGCGCGCGCGGGGATAATGTGGAGATCTTTCCGGCGCATTTGGATGATGCGGCCTGGCGGATTGAGTTTTTTGGGAATGAGATTGACAGCATTTCGGAATTCGATCCGCTCACGCGTGACGCGCGGGAAAAATTGGATCATGTGCGGGTCTTTGCGAATTCACATTATGTTACGCCGAAACCGACGTTGAAACAGGCGGTCGTGAAAATCCGCGAAGAGTTGAAAGAAGACCTGGAAAAATTCCGCGCGGAAGGGAAATTGCTGGAAGCGCAACGGATCGAACAGCGCACGCAATTCGATCTGGAAATGATCGACGCGGCGGGGGTGTGCCCGGGGATTGAAAACTATTCCCGTTACCTGACGGGCCGCGCGCCGGGGGAACCGCCGCCGACGCTGTTTGAATATCTGCCGGAAAACGCGCTGCTGTTTGTGGACGAAAGCCATGTCGCCGTGCCGCAAATCCATGCGATGGCGCGCGGGGATTACGCGCGGAAATCGACGCTGGCGAATTATGGGTTCCGCCTGCCGTCGTGCATTGATAACCGTCCGTTGAAATTTGAGGAATGGAATGCATTTCGCCCGCAGACGGTGTTTGTTTCGGCCACGCCTAGCCCGTGGGAATTGGAACAAACGGGCGGCGTTTTCGCGGAGCAAGTTGTACGCCCGACGGGGCTGATTGATCCCGTCGTGGAAATCCGACCGACACAGCATCAGGTCGATGACTTGCTCGCCGAATGCCGCGAGTGCGCGAAGAAAGGGCAGCGTGTTTTGGTGACGACGCTGACCAAAAAAATGTCGGAAGCGCTGACGGATTATATGACCGAAGTCGGCCTGCGCGTGCGTTACATGCACAGCGAAATCGAAACGATTGAACGTATCGAAATCATCCGTGATTTGCGCGTTGGGGTGTTTGATGTTTTGATCGGCATTAACCTGTTGCGCGAAGGTCTGGATATACCCGAATGCGCGCTCGTCGCCGTGTTGGACGCGGATAAGGAAGGTTATTTACGCTCGCGCACTTCGCTCATCCAAACTATGGGACGCGCGGCGCGGAACATCGAAGGGCGCGTTATTTTGTACGCGGACCGCGTCACGGGTTCGATGCAGGCGGCAATGGATGAAACCGGCCGCCGCCGTGCGAAACAGGAAGAATATAACAAGGCGCACGGCATCACGCCCGAAGGCGTCAAAAAATCCATGGCGACGGTTTTGGATAGTATTTTCGAACGCGCCGATCATTTGAAAATTGACGCCGCGACGGATGATGTGACGTTCGAAGGCAAAGATTTAAAAGCCTATATCAAAGACCTGGAAAAACGCATGCTGGCCGCGGCGGCGGATCTGGAATTTGAAGAGGCCGCGCGCCTGCGTGATGAATTGAAACGTATTGAGGAACGCGAAATCGGCATCGCCACGTCTTCCGGCCATCATTCCGCGCAAGCGTCCAAAAAAGGGTTAAAAGCTGGAAAGTCAGCCAAACCGCGCCGTAAATAATTTACTGTAATTTTATATTCTAACAGCCAATCTTTAATCGCCTTTCATCGCGTTGATGTTACGATTGAGAAACAAGGAGACATCCATGTCCATCAAACGTTCTTTATTCTTCGCTGCCGCTGTAATCGCACCGCTCGCGCTCGGCGGCTGTGTGGTTGCGCCGGGGGATTATTATGCCAATCCGGGTTATTATGACGGCACTTATGCCGGGCCGGCGGTTTATGCAGGGCCTTCCGTTTACGTGGACGGCTGCTGTTATGGCGGTCATTATCATGGCGGGCATGGCGGTGGCTATCATTCGGGCTGGCACGGCAATTATCACCGTTAATCCGGTTGACAGCTGATTTGCTTTTTTCATAGATGAAGCGTGAATTCTACGCCTCAATCTGTTTTGATCACCGGCGCTGCGGCGCGGGTCGGGGCGGCTATCGCGCGGCGGCTGGCGGCGGGAAATTTGCGCATCATTTTGCATTATCACCGGAGTGTTATGGCGGTGGAAACACTTGCCGCTGAATTGCGCGGGCGCGGCGCGGAAATTATTTTATGGCAACAAGATTTGCGCGCGCTGGATTTGGCGGAAAGTTTCCAACGGCTGGCGGAACAGGTTGGAAGGCTGGACGTATTGGTGAATAACGCCGCCGTATTTTATCCCGACCGCGACCGTGCGGGAGAAATCACGCCTGAGTTTTATCAGGAAGTTATGCAGGCCAATACCTGGGCGCCGCTGTGTTTGATGCAGGAAATGGCGCGGGCGCTGCCGGACGGGGGGGCTGGGAATATCATTAATATCCTCGATCAGCGCGTGTTGAATGCCTCGCATGCTTTTCCGGTTTATACGGCGAGTAAATCGGCCTTGTGGGCGGCGACGAAAAGCATGGCGCGTGCGCTGGCGCCACGCGTGCGTGTGAATGCAATTGCGCTAGGGCATGTGTTGCCGACGGTCGGTGAAGCGGAAGAAAATTTCCACGCACGGCGCGCGAAAACACCACTGGGTATTGGCCCTTCGCCGGAAGACATCGCGGCGGCGGTTGAGATGATTTTAAATTCGCCGTCCATGACGGGCGCGATTATTCCGCTGGACGGCGGGGAACATTTGGTTGCGAAACAAAAAGCGTGATTATTTTTTCAATTTCCTGAGCGGCGCGCCGTTATACGCCGACAGGGGCCGGATAATCCGGTTATCTGCCAATTGTTCTATGATATGCGCTGTCCAGCCGGTGATGCGGGACATAACGAACATGGGTGTGAAAATGCTTTCGGGGAAACCCATCAGCGCGTATGTCGGACCTGCTGGATAATCTAAATTCGGGAACAGATTTTTTTGCTTGGCGATGGCGTCGGCAAGTTCAGTATGCAACGTGATTAAATCTTCGCGCCCAGCCGCGCGCGCGACCTGGTGGAACCAATCCGTCATGGTCGGCACGCGGCTGTCGCCGTTTTTGTAAACGCGGTGGCCAAAGCCGATGACTTTTTCTTTGCGCGCGAAAACGCCGCGCAGGTATTTACCCACGCCGCCCGCGTCAATGGCATCTTGCAGCGTGCCCATGACGGCTTCATTTGCGCCGCCGTGCAGGGGACCGCGGAGCGCACCGATGGCGGCGGTGACGGCGCTGTAAATATCGGACAATGTTGAAATCACCACGCGCGCGGCGAAGGTGGAGGCGTTAAATGAATGCTCCGCATACAAAATCATCGAGACATCAAACGCGCGGCGCGTGACGGCATCGGGTTTGCGTCCCAGCGTCAGGTGGAAAAAGTTGTCAATATAATCCAGGCGCGGGTTCGGCTCGATCAGCGGCAGGCGTTTATCGTGGCGGTAAATCGTCGCGACCATCGTGGGCAGTTTCGCGAACATCAGGTAGGCGCGTTCCAGCAAGCCTTCGGGCGAATGATCGTTTGCGCCGAGGTCTTCGGTTCCCATAAAACTGATGGCGGTGCGGAGGCGGTCCATCGGATGCGCGCTGGACGGCATCGAGCGGAGCAGGGAGGTGAGGGCGAATGACAACGTGCGGTTTTCACGTTCAAAGGCGTCGAATTCTGCCAGTTGTTTGGCCGTCGGCAATTCGCCGTGCCAGATGAGATAGGCCGTTTCCATAAACGTCCGCTGCGCCGCAAGTTCATCAATGCGGTAACCGCGATAGGTCAGCACGGCTTCCTTTGCGTTCACTTCGGAAATCGCGGTATGGTCGGCATAGACGCCGTCCAGGCCTTTGTAAATTTGGGGCGCGGTCATGATTCCCTTATATCAGAAATCAGGGGGTGGATGGCAGATGCCAGGCACGACGAATTTCCCCACCGCCGGAAAGGGACGTTGGGGGTAAGAGGGCCCTGCGCTTCGCGCGCATATCTGCGCTCTCTGTGTCTAACGACAGGAAACGCAGCCTCTAGGGCTTTTAGGGTCATCCGGCGGCGGGCTGTATAGTCCGCCAACCGGGGCAGCCCGGGCGGTGCGCGTGTCTCAAAGGGTTTTTGGTATTTGCCACGTACCATCCGCCCCGCCTGCCGCACCGCAAGGGTTGCAATATGAATATATACCTAGTTGTTAAAGTTATCAAGGAATTTTTTCATAGGGATATTAGTGGTTTGGACATGCCAAATACCAGCCTCTTTCGGCCTGTTGAAGGAATAGACTTGACCCCCACGGCTGCAGGTAATAGTTTTCTCCGTCCATATACATTTTTAACACAGGGAGAATATCATGAATTTGAAACTAACATTTGCCGCATTGGCGTTAATTTCTGCGGGGCTGGCAAAGGCGCAAATTGGGGGCGACGGCGAATTTGCGAATCCAGCGGTGAACGATGACCTTCCAGGCAATTCAACTGGTGAAAGATTTGATCATAAAGGCGGGCTGATTGATAAAGTAGAGAAAGAATTAAAGGCAGGTAAGGAAGGAATCAGAAAAGATCTGGTTGAATTTTTAAACAAACCGCTAAGTGTTCAGTCCGGAAAAGATCATGATGAAGTTTTGATGAAAAGAAAATTTGAAGGTTTGAAAATTTTGACAGCTTATTTCATCGCTTGCAATGACACGAAAACAGATTCGTTAAAGCCCGGAACATCAACGTTTGATGCTTTCTTCCATCCTGAAAAGCGGATATGGGGAGAAGCGCCATCGCCATTGGAGGGCAATTTTACGGATGACGAAAAGCAGCGCATCATGGATCGCGCGGGCTATATTAATAAAATCTATATCGCTTTTGGCGGTATTTTGAATTGCATGATCGGGATTGTTACCCTGCCTAAGGATGCCGATAGGGATATTCTTATTTCAGCGTTACAAGAAATAAGAGATTATAAAATAGAAAATTATAAAGAAGGCCAAAATTCATCGGTAACATTTCCAAAATCATCCCAAACGGGTGCAAAATTCTTTCAGATTGTTTGTGGCCCGGATGCCGGCAAGTTTAAAAATCCAGCTGATTTTACCGCAAATATACTTGGCATCGCACAGGCAGCCGCACAGACAAAACAAGCAGTGCGGCATGATGGTAATGGTACTGGAAAATTTTTGCCCAACTGCAGTCTTTAGCGATGGATTAGTCCCGGTTAAACACAATCTCTTCGGATCATTGTTTACGGCTGTTAGCAATCTCGGATTTAGACTTTAATTTTTCACCACATCATTTGCCAAACTCGCGTCGAAATCCACGTAATCCTGGTAATGGATCATGCGGTAGAGGTCCGTGCGGGGTTGCATTTCATTGATTAACGCGTCGGTCTGCTTGCCGTGGCGGTGGATGTGGGAGAGGCCGTTGATCATGGCTTGCATCGCAAGGCGCAGTGTGGTGACGGGATAAATTACCAGGCGCGCGCCGGCGGCGGTGAGTTCATCCGCCGATAACACCGGGCTTTTGCCGAATTCGGTCATGTTGGCGAGGAGGGGCGTGGGCGCGATGGCGGCCGCGAATTGTTTGAATTCATCGGCGGTGCGCAGGGCCTCAGCGAAAATCATTTCGGCGCCCGCGGCGATATAACTTTTTGTGCGTGTGATGGCGGCGTCAAATCCTTCGACCGCTACCGCATCTGTGCGCGTGATAAGGAGAAAGTTTTTATCACTCCGCGCATCCACGGCGGCGCGGATTTTTTGCACCATTTCTTCGGTGCTCACCAATTCCTTGCCTTCCAAATGACCGCAGCGTTTGGGGTGGATTTGGTCTTCCAAATGCAATCCGCTCGCCCCGGCGGCTTCGATTTCCATCACCGTGCGCGCGGCATTGATCGCGCCGCCGAAACCTGTATCGGCGTCAACGATCAAAGGCAACTGTGTTACACGTGCGATTTGCGCCGTCACCGCCGCCAGTTCCGATAGCGTCGTCAGGCCGATATCCGGCAATCCCACTGAAGCGGAAAACGCGCCGCCGGACAGGTAGATCCCGTCAAACCCGGCTTCCTCCACCGCGCGTGCGGCGAGCGGCATAAACGCGCCGGGAAAGCGCAATAGTTTGCCATCCGCCGCTGCATTTTTCAGGGCCTCGCACAGCGCCACGCGTTTTTCCGCCGCAGTTTTTAGAATCATACGTCAATTATACAGCTAATCCGGTTACATTTCCAAAGCGGGTTTTGGAGGTTTTTGCATTGTAATTTCATCTGCTAATAACAAGTCGCCGAAGTCATTGCCTGATGTAACCGTTACTTTCTGTCCAAGATATTTGGCAATCGTTTCCCGGCCCTTTGCAAAAGGACCGATCATTCTCAATCTGGGTTTTCTATTTCCCATGTCTAATCTATAGGGATCGATTTTACGATTATTTCCCCGATTATCTATAACGGTTCCGATGAATTGCATTATGGTCAAGTATAATAAATTCCTGTAAAAGTCACGCATGTTCTTTATCCTGAGCAAAATTTTCTGGGCTTTTGCCCAGCCTGCAAATTTGCTTCTCTTGCTGCTCGTCATTGCGGCGGTGCTGCTGTGCAAATGGCCGCGCGCGGGACGGATTTTTACGATCATGCTGGTTGTTGGCGCAACACTGGTTGGCATTTTGCCGATCGGGGAATATTTGCTGCGTGGGTTGGAAAATAAATATCCTGTTCCCATTTTGCCTGAACGCGTGGACGGCATTATCTGTCTGGCCGGTTTCGTCTGGACTGAGGGCAGCGTCGCGCATAACCAAATACAGGTGACAGATAAAGCGGATCGATTGGTTGAATTCATCGAACTTGCGCATAAATATCCGAATGCAAAACTGGTTTTTACTGGTGGTTCGGGTGATCCGCTACTCCAGGGTTCACGCGAATCCGATTGGGTGCGCCAGGCCTGGACGGATATGGGCCTTGATCCCGCGCGCGTGATCTGGGAGCGCGACAGCCGGAATACTTATGAAAACGTCGTGAATAGCAAGGTGGTTGTGCATCCGCAGCCGGGCGAGAATTGGGTGCTGATTACTTCGGCTGTGCACATGCCGCGTTCTGTTGCGATTTTTAATCACGAAGGCTGGCGCGTTATTCCTTACCCGGTCGATTACATCACAACCAATCGGCCGTTGTGGCAATTCGATTTCAGCGTGTCCGGTAATTTATGGCTCCTGACGGAAGCGCTGAAAGAAATTATCGGCATGAAGGCCTATGAAGCCACGGGTAAGGCGGATTAGCTGCGGATTAAGGTTTTCTTTTGCCGCCGGATTTGATACAAATACCACCCAGGCGCCCGTAGCTCAGTGGATAGAGCGCTGCCCTCCGGAGGCAGAGGTCAGAGGTTCGAATCCTCTCGGGCGCGCCAGTGCCAGATATAGGATCCATATGCCAATGCCGCCACCGCTGGCGGCCAGCCGAGAGCGAAGAGATTTTGCCACAATGGGCGCGGCGCGTAGGCGCTGATGGTATGCGCCAACATATAAAAAACGGAAAGCGCGGCGGCTGTGGCGGTGCTGCGCAGTAAAATCTGCTGCACGAAATGCTGTTCAGTTTCGCCTATGCGCGCCAGGTAAAAAAGATACAGAGATAATGGAATTGTGGCGAGTGGCGGTAATATCATCAGACCAGCCGGATATTTTAAAATCATCAAACTGCCGACGAGCAGGGCGATGTAAAAAATCAGCGCAATCGCATTCACTTTTAAAATTAATTTGGGCATCTGGTGCGCCAGAAAAATTTTATAAGGAATGACGGATAAAACGCTGATCGCGCAGGCTAGGAACAGTGGCGGCCATAATGGCGCGGTCATCGCGCCGACGGCTGTGTCCTTGAATAACAGATGGCTGAGATCCATGCCGTAAAATACGACCCACAGCGCGGCGGGGAAGGTGAGAAAGAGAATAAAATTCAACACGCGGCGCACGGCCAGGGCGGCGGCCGTGTGATCGGCGTGATGAATAGCCTGCGTCATTGTGGGATAAAAAACATTCGCTGGCGCATAGGATAGAGCCGCAACGCCCGCCGCATAACCGGCCACCAATGAATAAGCGCCGAATTGTTCCAGCGAAATAAAGTGCCCGACGACGATCCGGTCAACCTGTGCGATCAGTAGCGCGACAATGGTATAAGCCGAAACAGGTGCCATGAATGACGCGTATTTTTTAATCAGGCTGAAATCCGGGCGCGTGCGCAGATGCCAGATGCCTTGGCGGTTGCAGGCGATGATGAAACCGAAAAGCTCCAGCGTATTCAGGCCGAAAAACAGCGCGAAAACCATGCATAAATCGGTGCCGTAAATCAGCATGCCGCCGATTAGCAAAATTCGCGTGATGGCGAAAAGGCTGATCACGGCGTTCGCATCCAGATGCCGGTGCGCGCCGAACAAAGTATTTTGATAGAGCATTTGCATGAACTTCACACCCAGCGCCGCGCCAAACAGCAAGCCGATGGTATGAATATTTTCAATCGTAGTTTGGCTCGACCAGTGATGGATGATTTGCGGCAGGACGATCGCCGCGACGACGGTGAAAACTGCTCCGATTCCCAAATTTATCCATTCATAGGTGCGAAAGAGGCGTAAATGATCCGCATCCGGCGAAGTGTCGCCCGCGCCGATCGCCATGGCGCGATTGATGGTTAGGGCCATGCCGCCGTCCAGTACCGCGATAAAATTTTGCAGCACCATATAAATCCCGAACACACCCATCGCCGCCGCGCCCAGTTTGGCCGTGATCAGCATCGTGATGATAAACCCGGCCAGTGAAGCGAAAATGCGTCCGCCCAAATGCGCCAGCGTGTGCAAAAACATTGACTTTGCGCCCTCCGCGCGCCAGCATGCACGCAAACGGCGGTGATGTGAATGCCTGTGCGGAAAATTCTGTTTGTGTTTTTGTTGGCGCTGGTGCCGTTGCGCGCGCATGCTTTTACTGAACAATCGGTGGTGGCGATTCCTGGATTTTATTATCAATCTGGGCCGCTGTTAAAAGTCAAAGACGGCGCTGTGCCGTGGGGAATTTTCGCGACGACCAAAGAAGAGCAAACCATCACGCGCCATCCGGACCGTTTACCCGACGTGAACTTACAGCCGAAATTTAAAGAGATTAAAAAATACGCGGGGCGAGTGGTGAAATTATACGGTTATATGTTTCCATTGGATTCCGGCGAGGGGCAAAAACATTTTTTGCTGGGGCCTTATGCGCAAATCTGTCCGTTTCATTTTCATATCCGGCCGTCGTTGGTGGTTGAAATCAACGCCGCCAAACCCGTGCCATTTGATTACGATCCGGTAATGGTGCAGGGGACTTTGCGCCTCGCGCGGCCCGGTACGAAGGGCAGTTTTTATTTCTTGGATAACGCGGTGCCGGTAAAATGATGCGTGCGGCAATAATTTTTTTAATGCTGCTTTGCTTCTGGCCGCGCGGCGCGGCGGCGCATCCGCATATTTATGCGGATTACAAAGTTGAGGTGGTTGGCGATGCGGCAGGCATCCGCGCACTAAAATTCCATTTCACGTTTGACGATATGTATACGACGATTATCACGTCTGAATTGCATGTGGCGGGCGCGCCGCAGCTTGATAATAAAAACACGATGGTGAAAAGAGATAACGCGGTGGATTTTCTCGCCGGACAGCATTTTTATTTATTTCTGACCGAGAATGGGCGAGTGCTGCCGCAACAAGAAATCAATATCATGTCGGCAGATAAAGCCGCAGATGGCGGTTATGATTTTATTTTCCAGTTACCCGCCGCCGCGCGGCAGGTTATATTTTCAGTTTATGATCCGACTTATTACATCAGCGTTACGCCTGTCGCCGATGCACCGCTGAAAATTCCGCCCAGCGTTCATTGCGATATGAAAACCAAAGACATCGCGCCGACGGTCTGGGGCATGCTGCAAGCGCAGGAAGTTTCGTGCGGAGTTTAAGGCGTTTTGATCTCCAGCATCGCCGATTTCATCTTCGGCACGTTATTATCGAACATCGCCAGATAATCCGGCGCACTGCCATCCGCGCCGGACAGGGCATCGGAATATAGCGTGCCGCCGACCGTCGCACCCGCATCGCGCCCGAGCTGTTCGATCAAGCGCGGGTTGGTCATATTCTCTAAAAAGACGGTTTTAATCCCTTCCGATTTCATCTGATCGCCCAGGTGCGCGACATCCGCAGCGCTGGGTTCGGCTTCGGTGCTATAACCTTGCGGGGCCAAAATTTTCACGCCGTATGCCGCGCCGAAATAACCGAATGCATCGTGGCTGGTGATAATTTTGCGCTGTGCCGCCGGGATGTGCGCGAATTGCGCTTTCACCCATTGGTCTTTGGCGGCGATTTCCGCATCGTATTTTTCCGCGCGTTTGTGAATGGCGCCGGCCTGCGCGGGCAGGGCAAGTTCCAATGCCGCCGCGATATTTTTCACATACAAATGCGCGTTGGATAAATTCTGCCAGGCATGCGGATCGGTGATTTTTTTGCCGTCATCCACCATGCTGCGCGGGTGCACGCCGTTTGATGCCGTCACCACCGCGCCCGTATAACCCGATGACCCGATCAGGCGGTCCACCCATCCTTCAAAACCCAGGCCGTTTACAAAAACAATCTTTGCATCGGCGATGGTTTTCGCGTCATCCGGCGTAGGTTGATAAGTGTGCGTATCAGAATCCGGCCCGACCAAGGTTTTCACCGCCACCGCATCGCCGCCGATTTGTTTGACCATGTCGCCCAGGATGCTGAAGCTCGCCACCACCGGTAGGGGCGCATCCGCCGCGCGGGCCGGAGCCGTGAAAGCCAGGCTTAATAAGGCCGCGGCCAGTATTTTTTTGATCATGTTGTCCCCATCAGGTTAGTCGAACGGCCAAAATGTTATGTTATAACATCCCTTGCGTCAAGCCGTAAAATTTGCTTTGATATAAAAATGAAATCCGCCAGGGCGCCAAAACTTACGCCGCATGAACAGACCGTGCTGAAATTACTCAGCCACGCGCCTAAACCGCTGACGGCTTACGCGATTTTATCGGAATTGCATCCAGCGGGTTTTCGTTCGCCGCCGACGGTTTACCGGGCGTTGGAATCTTTGCTGAAAAAAGGGCTCATTCACCGCATTGAAAGTTTGAATGCCTATACCGCCTGTAATCATGCGGAGGATCACAATCACATCAGTCCGTTTGCGATTTGCAATGCTTGCGGCACGGTGGAGGAAATCAACAGCGCCGCCATCGCGCGCGCGATGAAAAAAATCGCGGGGGAGTTTTTGGCGCAGCTGGAAAAACGCGTGCTGGAATTTTCCGGCATTTGCCATAACTGCGCGAAAAAGCATCGGAGCGCGTGATGTTATACCTCGGCCTGCCTGCACGCTTGACGATTGCCGCCGCGGTTTGCGCGGCGACTTTTCTGGTCGCATTGTGGGCGATTGCGAACTGATATGCTTGTTGCCGTCGCCTTAAATCATATCAGCGTCAAATACGGGCGGCTGCCTGCGCTGGATGACGTTTCGGCGGAATTTGCGGCGGGTTCATTAACGGCTGTTGCGGGCCCGAACGGCGCGGGGAAATCGACGCTGCTGAAAACCATTGCGGGAATTTTGCGCCCGGCGCGCGGGACGATGACGATCAATTTACCGCCCGGCGCGACGGTGGCCTATCTGCCGCAAACGGCGAATATCCAGCGCGATTTTCCAATGACGGTGATGCAGGCCGTCTGCACGGGTTTCTGGAACGGCGTAGGCGACGTGCATGCGATCACGCCGTTAATGCGCGCGGAGGCCGCGAGCGCGATTGCGCAAGTCGGCCTGAACGGCCTGGAGAACCGCCAGATTTCGGAGCTATCCGGCGGGCAGTTTCAGCGCATGTTATTCGCCCGCGTGATTGTGCAGAACGCGCAGATTATTTTGCTCGATGAACCCTTTACCGCGATTGACGGTGAAACGACGGCAAAGCTGATCCAAATTCTCCTCGGCTGGCATCAGGAAAAACGGACGGTGATTTGCGTGTTGCATGATTTGCTGTTGATCAAAAAATATTTCCCGGAATCATTTGTGCTGGCGGGGCGGTGCCTGGGCAGCGGGCATACGCACGATATGTTTGAACAAAAGTTATTGTCATTTGACCTCGACATGGTGGAAATCCAAACATTGGATGAACACCGCCGTGATCATCACGAAAACGATGAAGAATGTGTGCATTGCCATGATCACTGACGTTTTAACCGATCCATTCACGCATTACCTGTTCATGCGCCGCGCGCTGGCGGCGTGCATTGTGCTGTCGGCCGGCGCGGTGCCGCTCGGGATTTTTATGACGCTGCGGCGCATGACGCTCGTGGGTGACGCCATGTCGCACGCGATTTTGCCAGGCGTGGCGCTGGCGTTTTTGGTGTTTGGCCTGTCGGTCTGGCCGATGACGATTGGCGGATTTGTGGTGGGGGTGATCGTCGCGATTGTCGCGACGCTGCTCACGCGCACGACACAGCTCAAAGAGGATGCGAGTTTTACACTCATATATCTAATGTCCCTCGCCGGCGGGATTATTTTGATTTCAACCAAGGGGAACAGTATCGATTTGCTGCACATCCTGTTCGGAAATATTCTGGCGATTGATAATGATGCGCTTTATCTTGTCACCGGCGTGTCGTGGGCGACGGTGATTACGATTTGCGCGCTGTATCGCGGGTTGGTGATTGAATGTTTTGATCCGGATTTTTTGAAATCTTCCGGCCGCCGCAATTTCATCGGGCAGGTGTTTTTTATTTTGCTGGTGATTAATCTGGTCGCATCGTTTCAGGCGCTGGGAACGTTAATGGCGCTGGGCCTGATGATTTTGCCCTCGATCGCGACGCGTTTTTGGACGCGCAATATGGATACGGCGATTGCTGTTGGTATCGGCATTGCGATTGTATCGTCTTTTGCGGGATTGTTGATATCCTATTATTACCGCGTGCCGTCGGGGCCGGCGGTGGTGTTGCTCATTGGCGTGGTGGCGTTTATTTCGACGCTGATCGGCCGCTATGGAAGTTTGCGGAATTATCTGGCACGATAGGGCATGCGGTTTTGGATTTTGGTTTTGATGGTTTTCGTGCTGGCGCCGCGCGGGGCGATGGCGCATCCCCATGCCTGGGTGGATATGCGCGAGCAGGTGATATTGAATAATAAAAACCAAATCACCGCGCTGCGCGAACATTGGGTATTTGATGAATTTTATACCGAATTCGCGCGGCAGGATTACGACCTGAACCACAACGGCAAGCTGGAGCATGATGAATTAATGAAACTCGGCACCGATAACCTGACGCGGTTGCGCGATTACGATTTTTTCACCTTGGTCCAGGAGGGCGGCAAGGCGGTGAAGATTAAAACTTTCCGCGACGTGGATTCCGCGCAGGTCGGCAACCGCATCGCGCTGGATTTCACGCTGGTTTTCGCGGCGCCGGTTGAAACGGCAGGGCAAGGGATTAGTTATAAAATCTATGACCCCAGCTATTATATCGAAATGAAACATGAAAAGGAAAATCCTGTGAGTTTTTCCGGTGGCACGTGTCATTTTACGCTGACACAACCGAAACCCGACATCAGCAAAATCGGCTTGGCCGCGACCCTCGACCAGCTCAAACAAAAACCGCAGGCGGCCGATAATCTGGGCAGTTATTTTGCGGAGAAGGTAGATATTACATGCCCATAAAATTTACCCGCCGGACGCGGATTATATTTTTTACGACTGTCATCGCGGCGGCCGCGATTTTCGCGCTGGCGCAATTGCCTTGGCCGACGCTGCTCGGTGATGCGATTACATATATTAATGGTCAGCAACGCATCTTCCACGATCAAATGGCTCTGCACATGCGCGCGATAAAGGAAACGCATTCGCTGCTTGCCACGCTGGCGCTGGTGGCGGCGGGGTTTACCTATGGCGTCTTTCACGCGCTGGGGCCGTGCCATGATAAGATGGTGATTACGGGTTATATGCTGGCGAATAAACGCAGCATCCGGCGCGGGATGATCGTGAATGCGCTGGCGTCGCTGCTGCAGGCTGTAACAGCGATGGTTTTGGTGCTGGGGCTGTTTTATCTCCTCGGCTTCGCGCGCGCGGCGGCGGAGCATATCGCCAGCCTGATGGAAATGGGCAGTTTTGTTTTTGTTGTGTGCCTGGGCATCCGGCAGATTTTGCAAAGCGTCCGCGACATCATCGGCGCCAATCATGTGCACGACGAACATTGCGGACATGCGCACATGGCCGACGCCGCGCAGGTGGAAAAGGCAAAAGGTTTCCGCGATCTGGCGGTGATGACGCTTTCCCTCGGCATCCGGCCGTGCAGCGGGGCGGTGTTGCTGTTGGTGTTTGCCTGCATCCTCGGCACCATCGGTGCGGGCATCGCGGCGACCTTTGCGATGGCGATTGGCTCGGCGGTGATGACGGCTGTGCTGGCCCTTATGGCGGTACAATCCAAAAACTGGGCGCTAAAATTTTTCAAATTTTCTGAACGCGATCTCACCCTCACTCACGCCGTGCTGGGCATCGCGGGCGGGGCCATCATCGCTATCATGGGTGCCTTTTTCGCTTATGCCGCCATTCGTGCAGAAATGCCTGTGGCAACGGAAACACAGCCCATCACCGCATACCATCATCCGTTGATGGGAGGGGCGCCTTAAAATTCTTTGGCCCTTGATAAATCACCATTTGGGCATTAATTAAAACCATCGTTCAACTTTGACGTTTGGAGCGCCGGAATGGCACGTTATATCATCCCCATTTTGGCGGCTGTCGTCCTGCTCGGTGCGGGCGGCGCGGTTTATTTTTCGGATCACGCTGCTGCGCAAGGCCCAGGCGGCGCGATGCCGCCGACGCCTGTGACGGTTGAAACGGTTCAACCGCAAACCGTGCGTCTTTCATCCGATTTTTCCGGCCGCCTGGTTGCGGTGGACGCGGCGGAAATCCGCCCGCAGGTTTCCGGACGTATAACTGAAATCAAATTTGATGACGGCCAGAATGTGAAAGCTGGCGATGTATTGGTCGTGATCGATCCGCGTCCTTATCAGGATGCGGTGGCAAAGGCTGAAGCGGATGTAGAAAGTGCGCGCACCAATGCGCAATTTGCCACAACGGATTTTCAGCATGCGCAAGATTTGATTAAATCCCAGGCGATTGCCCAGCGTATGTTCGACCAGCGTAAAAGCAGCCACGATTCCGCCGCCGCCGCCGTGAAATCCGCCGAAGCCGCGCTGCGTCAGGCGAAATTGAATCTGGAATATGCCTATGTCCGCGCGCCGATTTCAGGGCGCGTCAGCCGCGCGGAAATCACCGTGGGGAACCTGGTGCAATCGGGACAGAATGCACCGCTGTTGACGACAATTGTTTCGAGCGACGGCATTTACGCGGATTTCGATGTGGATGAGCAAACCTATCTGGCGAACATCCGCGCGGGCGCGAACGGGCAGACGGCGGAACGCCAAATTCCAGTTGATCTGAATGTGCGCGACGATAAAGATCACGTTTATCACGGCATGATTTATTCCTTTGACAACCAGATCAATCCTGCCACCGGCACGATCCGTGCGCGCGCGAAATTTAAAAATGAGGATGGCGCATTGGTGCCCGGAATGTTCGTTTCCGTGCGCCTGTCCAGCAGCCAATCGCAGCAGGCCTTAACGGTGCCGGAACGCGCGGTGGGGACGGACCAAAGCAAAAAATTCGTTTACGTGGTCAGCCCGGATAATAAGGTTGAATATCGCGAAGTTTCCCTGGGCACATCGGTGAATGGCAACCGGATTGTGCAAAGTGGGTTGTTGCCAGGTGATAAAGTGATTGTCGATGGCACGCTGCACGTCCGCCCCGGCGCAGCGGTGCAGGCAACGGAAATTACTTCGGATGCCGATAAAATGCCCGCCGGTTCTGCACCCGCGCCCGTGCCTGCCGCCGATGCGGCGAAAGATCAGCCGAAAGCGCCAACGAAAGATAGCGCACAATGAATCTCTCCCGCTTTTTCATCGACCGCCCGATTTTCGCGGGCGTGATATCGGTTGTGATTTTTCTGGCCGGATTGATGTCGCTGTTTCAATTGCCCGTGTCCGAATATCCCGAAGTCGTGCCGCCGTCAGTGGTGGTGCAAGCGCAATTCCCCGGCGCGAACCCGCGCACGATCGCCGAAACTGTCGCGACGCCATTGGAAGAGGCGATCAACGGTACCGAAAATATGCTCTATATGCTGTCGCAGGCTTCCTCCGACGGCAATCTACAGCTGACAATTACGTTTAAACTCGGCACCGATCCCGACCTGGCGCAGCAGATGGTGCAAAACCGCGTCAGCCAGGCTTTGCCGCGCTTGCCGGATGTGACGCGCCAGATCGGTGTGACGACGACGAAATCATCGCCCGACCTAACCATGGTCGTGCATTTGAAATCGCCGAATGAACGGTATGACATGTTATACCTGCGCAATTACGCGACCCTGAACGTCAAAGACCAATTGGCGAAAATTCCCGGTATCGGGCAGGTGGGTTTGTTCGGCTCAGGCGATTACGCGATGCGGATTTGGCTGAACCCGGAAAAAATTGCGGGGCTGAATATGACGGCCGATGATGTCGTCGGCGCGATCCGCCGCCAGAATGTTCAGGTTGCCGCGGGCGTGATCGGTGGCCCGCCGTATGGCAAGGGCATTGAACTCCAGATGCCGGTGAATACGCAGGGGCGTTTGACGGATACGGAACAATTCGGCGAGATTATTATTAAGACCGATAAATCCGGCGCCGTGACACGGCTCAAAGATGTGGCGCGGATTGAATTGGACGCGGCGCAATATGGGCTGCGTTCCTTGCTCGACAACAAACCTGCCGTCGCGATTCCGATTTTCCAGGAACCCGGTGCGAACGCTATTGCGATTTCCGACGCCGTCCACAAAACGATGGATGAGTTAAAGAAAAGCTTTCCTGAAGGCATCGATTATTCCATCGTCTACGATCCGACGATTTTCGTGCGCGATTCCATTAAGGCGGTCATTGAAACCTTGCTCGAAGCAGTGGGTTTGGTTGTCCTGGTGGTGATTTTATTTTTGCAAACCTGGCGCGCGTCGATTATTCCGCTGCTCGCCGTGCCGGTGTCGATCATTGGAACATTCGCGATTATGCATATGTTTGGTTTTTCGATTAACGCGCTCTCGCTGTTCGGTTTGGTGCTTGCCATCGGGATTGTGGTGGATGACGCGATTGTCGTCGTGGAGAACGTGGAACGAAACATCGAAAACGGCCTGTCGCCGCACGACGCGACGGTACAGGCGATGAAAGAAGTCACGGGGCCGATTATCGCCATCGCGCTGGTGCTGTGCGCGGTGTTTTTGCCGATTGGGTTTATCAGCGGTTTGACGGGGGAGTTTTACCGCCAATTTGCTCTGACCATCGCTTTTTCTACGATCATTTCCGCCTTTAATTCTCTCACGCTTTCGCCCGCGCTGTCCGCGCTGTTGTTGCGTGACAAGCATGAAAACAAAGACTGGCTGATGCGCGCGATGGATAAGGTGTTTGGCGGGTTTTTTAACGGCTTTAATAAATTTTTCCGTTCATCGTCGCATGCTTATTCTGGCGGCGTGCGCGGGACGCTCAAGCGCAAATCGATTTCGCTGATTGTTTATGCACTGCTGCTGGGCGGCACGTATTTTATGTTCCAACTTGTGCCGCCGGGTTTCGTGCCGCTTCAGGATAAACAATATCTGATCGCTTTCGCGCAGTTGCCTTATGGTTCCACGCTCGACCGGACGGAAAAAGTCATCCGCGAAATGTCGGATACGATTTTGAAAGAACCCGGCGTGCAAAACGCCGTCGCTTTTCCCGGCCTGTCGATTAACGGTTTTATGAATTCATCCAGCGCGGGAATTGTTTTCGCCACACTCAAACCCTTTGAAGAGCGCACCAGCAAGGATCTCTACGGACCCGCCATTGCGAATAAACTGCAAATGAAATTCATGGGCATCAAGGATGCCTTTATCGCGATCTTCCCGCCGCCGCCCGTGATGGGGTTAGGCACCATCGGCGGTTTTAAACTGGAAATCGAAGACCGCGGCGACGCGGGCGATGCCGCGCTGAACGATGCGGTGAAAAAGGTGACTGAAGAAGCGGCGAAAGTGCCTGAACTGTCGCGCGTCTTTTCGGGTTATGAAATCAACGTGCCGCAATTGTTCGTCGACCTTGACCGCACGCGCGCGATGCAACTGGGCGTGGATGTGCAGGATGTGTTTAATACGATGCAGGTTTATCTGGGCTCGCTCTATATCAATGACTTCAACAAGTTCGGGCGCACGTATCAGGTCATCGCGCAGGCCGACAGCGATTTTCGCGGCCATCCGGATGATATTTTGAATCTGAAAACGCGGAATGCGTCGGGCGATATGGTGCCGCTTGGCTCTGTCGTGCGCGTGTCGGAAACCAACGGGCCAGAAGCGGCGATGCATTATAACGCCTTCCGTTCCGCCGACATTAACGGCGGCCCGGCGCCCGGATTTTCTTCGGGGCAGGCGCAGGAAGCCATCACCAAATTGCTAAAGCGTGTGCTGCCGCCGGGCATGGATTTTGAATGGACGGAATTGACGTACCAGCAAATCCTGGCGGGGAACACGGCGACGCTCGTGTTTCCGCTTTGTGTGCTGCTCGTTTACCTCGTGCTGGCCGCGCAGTATGAGAGTTTGTTTTTGCCCATCGCGATTATTCTGATCGTGCCGATGTGTTTGCTTTGCGCGATCACGGGCGTGTGGCTGACGGGCGGAGACAATAATATCTTCACGCAGATTGCCTTTTTCGTCTTGATTGGATTGGCATGCAAGAACGCGATTTTGATCGTCGAATTCGCGCGTGAACTGGAACATCGCGGAATGAAAACCGTTGAGGCCGCTGTTGAGGCTGCGCATTTGCGGTTGCGTCCGATTTTGATGACGTCGCTTGCGTTCATCATGGGTGTTGTGCCGCTGGTGACCTCGCACGGCGCGGGGGCGGAGATGCGTCATGCGATTGGTGTTGCGGTTTTCGCGGGGATGCTGGGTGTGACATTCTTTGGTTTGTTCCTGACGCCGGTGTTTTTCGTGCTGATGCGCGCGGTGGAGAAAATGTTTGTCAAAACCGATCAACTCCATAGCAATCCGGATGAAGGGGCTGCGTAATGCGTAAACTTGTCTTGGCATTATTGTTGACCGCTGCGGCCTGCACCGCCGCGCCGGGGCCGCAGAATTCCAGCGTTCCCGCGCCTGCCGGGTGGTCGCAAAGCGTCGCGGACGCGGGTGGAAAAATCGATCACAACTGGTGGGCGCATTTTGCAGATCCGACGCTGGATAATTTAATGCGCGAAGCATTGGCAAATAACAAAACCCTGGCGATGGCGAAAGCGCGGATTGAGGAAGCGCGCGCCAACCGTGCGGCGACGCGCGCGCAATTGCTGCCGAATATTTATGCGACGGGGAATGCGACGCGCAACAATCTGGGCGCCAATGGTTTGGGCACTACGCTTGGCATCGCGGAACTGGATGGCAATGCGTCGTGGGAGTTGGATTTGTTCGGCGCGAACCAGGCACGCGCCAGCGCCGCCAGTGCGATTGTGCAATCCGAAGAGGCCAACACGCACGCGATTACGGTTTCATTGCTGGCCGAAGTCGCGCGGAATTATTTTGATATGCGGAACGATGAACGCCAAATTGCAATCGCGCAAAAAAATCTGGCGGATGAGCAAAAAACTTATGACTTGACCAAGGCGCAATTTGAAGGCGCGATGGCCAGCGATTTCGACGTTCAGCGCGCGGGCGCGCAGGTTTCAACGACGGCGGCGCAGATTCCGATGTTAAAGGCCGCTTATGCGGCGGCGCAGAACCGTTTGAATGTCTTGATGGGTTATGCGCCGGGGACGAAAAACGCGCTATTGGCCACACCGGAAAATGTCGCGCCGGTTGATCCGCATGTGGTCGTTGCGGCGCCCGCGGCGGTGCTGGCGAACCGGCCCGATGTGCGCGCGGCGGAGCGGCAGTTTGCGGCCTCTATCGCCAACCTGCGCGCGGCGGATCGGGATTTATTTCCGAAGATTAATTTGCTGGGGCTCTATGGATATCAATCGTCGAACCTTTTGAATGTCGCGCATCCTTGGAGTATTGCGGCGAACCTGACGCAGCCGATTTTGGATTTCGGCCGTCTGGAATCCGCGATTGATGTGGCGGATGCACAGCAAAAAGAGGCCTTTGCGAATTATCAGCAAACCGTGCTGTCGGCGTTGGAGGATATGGAAAATGCTCTGACGAATTATCTACAGGAAACCGAGCGGAATAATTCGTTGCGCCGCGCGTTCGAACAGGATCACCGCGCGGAACAGCTGGCGCATTTGCAATATCAGGATGGTGAGATTGCGCTGTTGGATGTGTTGGTGGCGGAGCAGAATGCATTGACGGCGGAATCCACGCTGGCCGCGTCGGATGCGGCGCTGCGCAAGGATTTGGTGGCGATTTATGCCGCCGCGGGTGGGGGATGGGATGCTGGCGCGGTGACGCCCGCGCCGCAACAGACGACGGTGATTTCGTCTGAAACCCCGCCAGCGAAAACGGAAATCTCAGCGGCAAAGGGAGATGCCGCCGCGCCGCCCGCGCAGGCTGTGGTGGCGCCCACCGCTCCGGCGGATAGTAAACCGCGTGTTTCAACGCCCCATGTTTCCACCCATGGGCAAAGTGTGGTAATCGAATAGCCATGAAAACCGTCACCGTCGGCGATGTTGGGATCGCGAATGATAAACCTTTTACCCTGATCGCAGGGCCTTGCCAGATTGAGGGGCGGGAGCATTTGCGCGGCGTGGCGGCGGAACTGGTTTCGATTTGCCGCAAGCTTGGGATTGGGCTGATTTTTAAAAGTTCCTTTGATAAGGCGAACCGGACTTCGGTTGCGGGCACGCGCGGGATTGGGATGGAGCAGGGATTGAACCTTCTCAAGGAGATACGGGACGAATTTAAAGTGCCGGTTTTAACGGACGTGCACGAACCCTGGCACTGCGCGGAAGCGGCGAAGTTTGTGGACGTGCTGCAAATCCCGGCGTTTTTGTGCCGCCAGACGGATTTGCTGATCGCGGCGGGGGAAACGGGCCGGGCGATTAATGTGAAAAAGGGGCAGTTTTTGGCGCCGTGGGATATGAAGAACGTGGCGGCGAAGATCGCCAGCACGGGGAATGAAAACATCCTGCTGTGCGAGCGCGGGGCGTCGTTTGGGTATAATACCCTGGTGTCGGACTTCCGCGCGCTGCCGATTATGGCGGAGACGGGTTATCCGGTAATCTTTGACGCGACCCATTCGGTGCAACAGCCGGGCGGGCAGGGCACGTCATCGGGCGGCGACCGGCGCTTTGTGCCGCCCCTGGCGCGCGCGGCGCTGGCGGTTGGTTGCGCGGGGCTGTTTATTGAAACCCACCCGGATCCGGACAATGCGCCGTCCGACGGGCCGAATATGGTGCCGCTGGCGGAGATGGAAGGGTTGCTCGGGCGGCTCCAGGCAATCGACCGGCTGCAAAAAACAGCCGCTTAGAGCCAGCCCCAAATAGTGATTGCCCGGTACGGCCTGTATGAAAGGCTCCGGGGGCGGCGGGTCATCTCCCTGAACTCCGGACGCGATTCTCCCGCCCGAAAGGGCGATGAAAACTGGCAGAATGTGGAAGGTATGCGGCGGGTTTGGGCTATGTCATGGCAAAAGCTCTTTGGTTGTGTGGAGGGTTGGATATATCAATATAATCCTATATTGACCTTCTTGTCAAGGATTATTTTCCTGCAAAAAGTATTTTTTCGATTGCTTAAACACCGTCATTCCCGCGAAAGCGGAGACGGGTGGAAATTACGGTTTTGGCGCGCGGGCAAGAAAAAACGGCGGGGAATGCCCGCCGTTATCTTAAAAGTTAAAGCGACACAATTTCAGGTCGGCCACAGACCTCTCGCAGTGGCTACGAAACCGCCGGGGACAGGGCCGACAGAGACTGGCGGCTTTGGTTTTTCCACCGATGGAGCGGTTTTGGGATCGAAAAACCCTTTGGCTTTCAACGCGGCGACGGCATTTTCATCTATCACCAAGGTATTGCCGTCGGATACTTTCAATGCGGCGGCGAAGAGGATGCCCGTGCGCAGGATATCGTCCAGAGATTCGGAAGTATATACAACGGGATTATCATGGTCCCATCTGGAAGATTCATGAATGGTTCCAGGCAAAAATGCTAATCGCGAAAATAAATCATAAAAGATTTCCCCTGTATCTTCATTCAAGGTGAGATAAGGCTGATGATCTGAATCAAATTCAGTTTCAAAGATCGTGGAGATTAAGGGGGAGTCCTCAGATACTGCAAAATGGAGGTAGTAAGTTGGAGATGTGATTATCTCGGAATCTCTTGAAAAGACGAAGTAAAGGTTTCCAGGATTTTCGGCCTCTTCGGGAGTTGGGTACATTACAACCCTGTAAAAAGTACTTTCATCTCCAACATCCGGATAAATTTCTTGCCAGGATTGAAATCTGCCGGCTGATTCGCCCGCAGCGTAAATCAGGCGGGCGGCTTCGACGAATTGTTCACGTTTTTTGTTATCCGCCAGAAGTTCCTGGCCCATGGTTTCAATGATCATATTATTCTCCGGTATTGATGAAATAACCGGGCGATGATAACTGGGGCGATAAAGAACTGCAAACAAAAAAACGGCGGGGGATGCCCGCCGTTTTGTTTTATATGTTGGGTTTTCACCCCACCCGAAACGCCTAGGGCGTTTCGACCTCCCCCTCAAGGGGAGGTTAATTTTACTGATTACCCGCGATGTCCACCGATACGGCTTCCAGGCCTTTTTCGGCCTGGCGGACCAGCATTTTGATGGGGGTGCCGGGTTGCATGTCTTCGGGCATCAGGTTGCTGCGCGACAGGGCGGAGCGGTGAACGAAGATGTCGTTGCCGCCGCCTTCAGGCGCCGCGAAACCGAAACCGCTTTGCGGTTTGAACCATTTCATCGTGCCTGTGATCTCACGCTCTGTGCCGTCTGGGATATAAGCCTGCGCCTGTTGCGGAGGTCCGCGGCGCGGGCCACGACCGCCACCGCCGCCAAAGCCGCCGTCACGGTCGCCGAAGTCTCTGCGTGGCGGACGGTCGCCAAAATCTCTGCGCGGACCGCGCGGGCCACGATCACCGCCGCGGTCGCCACCACCACGGCCACCAGCGCCGCCGCCGCGTTCATCGGCGGCATTCGGATCGCCGACGGAATGAATTTCTTTAATCGCGACAACCTGCTTACCACGCTGGGCGTCGCCGATTTCAACGGTTAATTCTGCGCCGGGATAGAGCGCCGGGTTGCCCGCGCGCGATACCGCAGAAGAATGGAGGAAGATATCCCGATCGGCACCAGCCTGGCTGACAAAGCCAAAACCCTTGATGGGATCAAACCATTTAAGGGTTACTTGTACCACTTCACCGCTGCCAGGCGTGGCAGCGAAACGATCCGCAAAACGATCCAATTGAATTACTCACTGTTAAAGTTATAACCCCCAAAATGGGAGGTTAATCCCTTTATACCACAATCGCCCAGGGGTTGAAAAGGGATTTTTTAGGGGGGTGGGGTGGCCCGGGCTGTAAAGGCGCGGCCCGTGCTGGGATTATATCCGGGTGTTCTTTACGATAGAGGGAAAGCCCGGCCAAATGATTTACGATTCTCCCCGTGCCAGCAGTGCGAATTTTAAGAATGTGATGGAGACTTATAAGGGCGTGTTTGAATGGGCGACTGCCTATCAAGCGTCGCCTGTTCCCAAGCCGCGCGCAATATTTCAGAATTTACAGTTTGGCGCTTCCTAGTTCTAAAGATTTAGAACTGTCGCGGGGCAATCACACCGCCGAATTATCCGGCGGCGCTTTCGGCACGCCGGGCGGGGTTGTGGTGGTGTTGATCGGATTTTCCAAAGACGGGATGTGAGCCGCGGTGGCGATCTGGTTGGCCAGATCCGGGTTGGCGTCGATGGCGCACTGGCGGATGACGGCGCCGTCGGCTTCGGGCGCGGCGGCCAATAATGCCTGAGTCACCGCCATGGTTTGTGTTGGATTGGTGGCGATGGCGGCGTAGGTGATGCCTGCTGCCTGGTCGGGCGCGGCGGTGTAAACGGCCTTGGTCACTTTGTTCAAGGCTTCCTGGTTATTTGGATCGATGTTTTTGATCAGGTAAGCGAGGATCGCGGGCGCGGCCTGGGGATTGGCCTGGGTGGCTTTGGTCGCGGCGGCGGCGAGATCGTCAGGATCGGCGTTGGCGATGGTTTCGTCCATGCCCGCCTGCGTCATCATGCTGTTGACTTGCGTGCCCGTCACGTTCGCCGCGCCGCCCACTGCGGATTGGCAAAGGGATTGTTGCGGCGCGGGCGCGACCGGCGTGACGAAGGAAACCGGAATGGCTTTTTGGTTCACGGGGCAAATTTTCACCGCTGCGACCTGGGCCGGATGTTTGCGGCGCGCGTGAGCGAGTTTGGTCAGGCGGGTGGTTTTTTGGATTTGCGCGGTCTGTTTCGGTTTAATCCGCGCGCCCAAATGAATGTTGGGATCGGTCACGCAGAGATCATCCGACGAGGCTTGCGCAGCGGCCCCCGCACCGGCGGCAACGTTTTGGGCGGAAGAAACGTTCGCGAAGAGAGGGGTTGCCGCCAATAGCGCCAGAATCAAAATGATACGTGAAAGATTTTTCATAACAGTTTATACCAAAGGTGAATACTTGCATGCAATAAAAAAGTGATGGGAATCGTGCTGTTGCCGCGTTTATTTTCGCTGCGGAAGCTTATCGCGGCAAGGGAACGCGTTCCACAGGCAGATAGCGGTGGCGGTGGCGGTGCAGCGCTTCAGCCAGAAATTCTTTGATCAGGGCGGTATAAGGTATATCCTCCACCATACCGATGGCGCGGATTTCATTCAGTAAAGGCCGCGGCAGACGCAGGGATACAACCTCCGTCGGCTGTGCGGTGCGGGGTGTAATGTGGATGCCGATGTCGGCGAGGGTAAGAGGTTTTGATAGGTCGGCAAAATCTGTCAGGTCAGTGTAATCGTAATCTGTGATTTCCCGCAAAACTTCCTTCTTGGGTGCGCGCGACTTTTTGTGGGTGGGTTTAATGCCAGATTTTTTGCGACTTTTTTTCATCGTATAACTTCCTTTCTTTGCGCGATGCCGGACGAGCGGTTATCACGCGTATCTTGCCATTGCGCCGGGTGAAGCCGACCATCAGTAATCTGTTGTCGTTTGAGAAGCCCAGCATTCCAAACCGCTTTTCATGTGCGGAGTGAAGCATATCGGGATAGACGAGAAGATGGGGATCCGCAAAGGCGCTTTCGGCTTCGGCAGCGTTGACACCGTGCTTTTCCTCATTCTTCTGCCGGTTCCATTGGTCCCAGTCAAAGACAATCATATAATGTTATATCATACAATGACGTCGTGTCAAGCACTACATTGAGGGGTGAGGGCGAAGGTGATCAAGAATTTGCACCAGAATTACAGCAGATATGAAAAGGTAATGCAGCAAAATGGACAAAACAGCATAATTCTCAAGCTGTTTAAATAATTCTAGTTCGTTTCGCCGTCATCCGCCGCCGGGTCCGTTGGCGGGTGGTCGGGGTGGTCCAGGTATTGGTTGAATTTGATGCTCTCGCCGGGGATTTCGTCCAGGGTGGCGAAGACGCGTTTCTGGCTGTCGGGCGGCATGGCGAGGTAGAGGTCGCGCAGGTCTTTCGGCGATGTGCCCCACAGATAGACGATCTGGTCTTCCCAGTTGTCGCGCAGCGGTTGGGAGACTTGCTCCCAATGACGCGCGATCATCAACAGGCGCTGCATGACGAGGTTGCGTTCGTGCGGGCCTGTCATAAGAGACATCGTGAGCGCCTGGTCGAACAGCGCGCGGCGCGCGGGGTCGAAAATTTCACTCTCTAATGACAGTGCGAGGTAGTACCAATTGTACGGATCGCCCGGCGAGATTTGCACCGCGCGGATGGCCGCGTTTTGCACGATCTCGCGCTGTTGGGTTTTGAGCGGCCCGGTGGTGAGGTACGCGGCGGCCAGCGCCTTTGCCGTTTCGGCTTGCGGCAAAATATTCATCGCGGATTCAAATTGCGCGGCGCGGGCGGCGGTGAGGTCGGGCGTGTGAACGTGATCCAGATTAACCGGCGCGGTGAGCCAGCCCGCCGCCATTTGCGGGATGGCGAAGATTAAAAGTATCAAGGCGAAAATTGCGAGTGTGATGCCTGCTGCGCGATGTGTGATCATTTAACCTCGCTGTGAAAAGTTAATCCTTCTCTCCCTGCAGGGAGAGGGGAATTGTTACTTACGCCCCGCCGTCGGAATAATACTGGCTGTATTTACGCCCGTAATAACCGCTGTCGGCATAACCATAACGCGCGTTCTTTTTCAAATTCACGCGCGTGAGCAAAATGCCGGCCAGGTTCGCGCCGCTGCTGGCGAGTTGTTTGACCGCCATCATCACCACGTCGCGCGGCGTTTCCGCCCAGCGCGTGAGGAAGAGGGTTTTATCCGCCAGTTGCGAAAGCACGCGCGCATCGGCGACGGCCAGGGCGGGCGGGCTGTCGATCACGACCAGATCATATTGCGTTTTCAAATGCGCGAGCAGGCGGCGCATGTTGTCCGACGCCAATAGATCTGCGGGGTTGGGCACAGAGCGGCCGGTGGTGATGACGTTGATTTTCGCGCGTTTATCGGTTTGCAAAACATCTTCGATTTTATGCGTGCCGAGGAGGATATCAACCATGCCCATTTTGTTTTCGAGGCCCAGGCCGCGATGCACGTTCGGGCGGCGCAGATCGCAATCGATGATGATGATCTTTTGTCCCGACATCGCCGAAAGGCGCGCGAGGGAGAGCGTGAAGGACGTTTTGCCTTCGGACGGCATCGACGACGTGACTAAAACGGTTTTCGGCGGCGCGCCGGAATTGTCGGCAAGGAGCAGGGCGGTGCGCACCGTGCGCACGGCTTCGGCATAAACGGAGGTTGGTTTTTCCACGATAAAATTTTGCGGCAGCGCGGCAGGCGCGCCGGGCAAGGAATTGAGTTCAGGGATCAGGCCGAGCGGCGAGAGGCCCGTCAATTGTTCCACCTGTTCCATCGAACGGAACCCGCGATCCAGATATTCCATCAGCAGCGCGAGCATGACGCCGAGCGCGAAGCCGATCAGCACGCTCATCGGCACCATAATTTTGGGTTTGGGGAAAACGGCTTCGGTAGGCAGGTTCGCGGTGGAGATCAGGCGCGCGTCGGCGGTTTGCAAATCTTCCTGCGACGAAGTTTGTTTGAAACGGTTCAGGAAAGTTTCAAACAGCGTGCGGTTGGCATCGGCTTCACGTTGCAGGGCGTGGAGTTTTACGTCCGCCGCGCCGAGCTGGCCCTGGCGGTTTTCCATTTGCGACAGGCTGCCGGACAGGGCGCCTTCGCGCGAACGGGCAACCTGCACATCATTGCGCAGGCCGGAAATGATGCGGTTGACCTCAACCTGGATATTCTGTTTCACATCCACCATCTGTGATTGGATTTTGATCATATCCGGGTGGCGGGGGCCGAGGCGCTGTGACAATTCCGCTTGTTTGGCGATGAGTTCACTTTCCTGTTCGCGGAGTTTCTGGATCAGCGGCGATTGCAAAACTTCATTCGTCGCGGCGAGATTTTCGTTGCTGCCCGCGGCCTGGACTTGGCGGAGTTTTGCTTCCATTTCGGCGCGCTGGGTGCGGGCCATGATTAATTGTGTGTTCAGTTCAGATAATTGTTCAGCGGATAGGGTGGCGTCTTTGCCTTGCACCAGGCCGGATGCGGCGCGGTATTGTTCAACGGCGGCTTCGGAATCGGAAACTTTTTTGCGCAGTTCAGCGAGGCGGTCGTTCAGCCATGCGGTGGCGCGCTGGGTCGCTTCGTACTTATCTTCAAGCTGCGCGGTGAGGTAGCTGTCGATCAGCGTCGCGGCGACGTTGCGCGCGGTGACCGGATTTTCGCTGCGGAATGCGATGGTGATGACGCGCGAATTGCGCACCGCGCTGATATCCACATTTTTCAGAAATTCATCAATCGCGCGCTGTTTTTGCACTTCGGCTTGCGATGCGGGGTCCGCAGGTTCCTTGCTGCCCAGGCTGCCCGCGAAATCCTTGATCGCCTTCATCGGGCTGGCAGGGCGCAGCGCGGCATTGAATTCCGCGTTTTGCCAGAGGTTGAGTTTGTTAATGACGGTTTCCGCCAGTTTGCGTGAACGCAGGATTTCAATTTCGCTGCGCACGGATTCCTGGTCGGCGGGCATGCCTTGCATCACGGATTCCACGTCGACGACATGGTTTTGACGCGCATCGATCATGATTTGCGCGGATGATTCATACACGGATTTAATTTGGAAAATCGTGAGCAGCGTGATTGCCACGACCAGTCCGGTCACTGCCAGAATGATATGGCGCTGGCGGTTCAGGATATTGATGAACTGGTTGATGTCGACCGTGTCATAAGCGGTTTTTTCAACGCGCTGGCGGAGGCGTTCAACAGCCGTTAAGGGATGAAAATTGTCGGTCATGGTTAAAATAATCTTTCTTGTACTTCAATCGTATCGCCAGGGAGAACATAAGTGTTCGGCTCGGCCGGTTGTTTGGTGCGCATGGGGTCGTTCGCGCGGATGATTTTCATGTTGTCTTCGTCGGCGCGGTAGGAATAGCCGCCCGCCATGGCGACGGCGTTAATCACCTTCATGCCCTCAACATAGGGGTATTGGTTGGGGCGGTTGACTTCGCCCAGGATGAAGAAAGGGCGGTAGTTTATGACTTGCACGCTGACGCGCGGGTTGACGATGTAGCCTTGCGACAGATGCTGCGCGATGGAATTTTGCAATTCGGGCATTGTCAGGCCGCCCGCCATCACGTTGCCGATGAGGGGCAGGGAGATCATGCCCGTGCCGTCGACTTTGTAATCGCCGGTCATGTTGGTTTCGTCGAACACCGTCACGCGCAGATTGTCGCCGGAGCCAAGGCGGTAGACGGCCATGGTGGGCTGATAATCCTGCTGCATTGTTGGGGGCTGTATCACGGCCTGCGGCGCAGCGGCGGGCGGCGATGAATGGCCGCAAGCCGCCAGGGCTAAAAACGCGAGCGCCATGGCGAAACGATGGATTTTTGCGGTGAAAGTCATAAGGTGTCCTGCGCATGTATATAACAAGGGAAAGGCGCAAGTAAAAAGAAAAAAGTGATGTGGTTGTCATCTGTCATCCCGGCCGTAGCGCGCAAGCGCGAAGAGCCGGGATCCCATGAAGGATAATATCTGACCGTCAGGAGATCCCGGATAGCAGCTGCGCTAAGCTCCGCTAGCTTCCGGGATGACAGTTGCTACAACGCCGCCTTCACGCCCACCAGGAATCTGTTCTGCGTATAGCTGTTCACCGTCTGGTTGGAATCGCGGTCGACGTAGTCATAGTTCGCATAAAGGTTGAAATGGCTGTTGACCAGATATTTCAAGCCGCCGCCGACGACGTAGACGTTGTCTTTGCGGCCGATGCCTTGGAATTCATCGCGGTCATAACCGGCCTCGGTCGTCAGGAGCCAGTTGCGGCGCAGTTCGTGATCCCAATCCATCCGGAAACGCGATTCCACATAGCTGGATGAACCGGCGATGATCGTCTCCTCCACAGCGCGGCCGACGTTGATGGTCAGCGTGTCAATCTGGGTGAAGTTCCAGTAACCGTTCATGCCAAAGCCGACGCCGCTGTAATCTTTATAGAGCGAGGAATCGTAATTCTGATGCAGGTATCCGGCATAGATATCGCCAAATATCTTACCCGTCACATCCGCGCGCAAACCGCCGAAGATGTTATAGCCGTCGGAGTCGCGGTAAACGCCGTCAAAAATGTCGCGGTGATCGTAACTGCGGACGTTGTAAGAGCTTTGAAAGTAAACATCTTCCGTCGGCGTGAGTTCGTAGGCGACGCGGCCCGTGATGGAATTGTCCATCCGGTTGCGGTCGGAGTTGATCGCGCGGCCGCCGCCGCTGATCAGGTCGCCGTTATTATAGCTGAAATTCTGGTTGCTGTAGATCGCGTCCAATTTAATGCGGTTGAATTCGTGGAACGCTTCGGCCTGGAGCGTGCGGACCTGGAACACGACGGGTTTGGTCTGTTCAAAGACGCTGTTGGGGCTGTTTGGATCGCTGCGGTCTTCGTGTTCTTGCGCATAGGAAACCAAACCGGCCAGGCGTGTGTGGCGCGTGATGTCCAGGCGGCCATCCGATTGCAACAGGTAATCGGAATAATTTTCGTGGCTGTGGCTGGCGTAAATGCCCTCGGCATCGGCGGCCAGAAAGTTCAAGGCATGCTGGTGCCAGTTGGAACGCAGCGCGAGGCGCGGTTCGACGACGGTCGTCCAGTCGCTGGTTTTGTGGTTGTGCACGGCGTAAATGTTGTCGTTAAACAATTCGTTCAGCGAGATATCAGGCAAAAGGCGGAACGAGCCCAGGCGGGTGCCCTGAGGCGTATATTCCGGGTGATTGCGCTGCGTTACCGTCATGCCGCGCGCGGCGGCCTGGTCGGGCTGGACGTCCAGCGTGGCGTCGGTTCCGGTTCCGGCGGTGATTTCCTGGCCGGTTCCCGCGATGGTTTCAGGGCCTTCGTCCACCGCGGCGGTGGCGGGGTTGTTAGCGGGCGCAGGCGCGGTGGCGGTGGCCGGGTTATCCGTTGGCATGGGGGCCGCCATATCCTGTGCTTGCATGGGGCCGTTTAGATTGGTGGCTTCCTGTGCCCAGGCGGCGGAGGCCGAGCCCAAAATCAAAACCGTTGCCAAAACCGAAATGCTGAATACCGAAGTTTTCATGTTGTGTGTCCCCCCAAGAGAATTAGAGAATTAAAGGTAATTTTGTTATCAGCGGGGTTATAAGGCAACAAGTTGTAACAGCAATATGAATACAGAATCCATACCCCTGTGGGATTTTTGCCGCGCGGGAGTTTATGGAATCCTTACGCGGTGTGCAGGAAATGGCGCTGATTGCCATAGAGGACTGCGCAGGTCAGGCGGCCTGTGCCGTAGGCGCCCGTGTCGATGCCGATGCGGTTGGGCCGGACTTCGGGCAGGGGGGAAATCGTATGGCCGTGGACGATGACTTTTTCGAATAGTTTGTCTGAGCCCAGGAATTTGTCGCGGATCCACAGCAGGTCGGCGGATTTTTGTTTATTGATCGGTTTGTCGGGGTCGATGCCCGCGTGGGTGAAAAAGTAATCTCCGACTGTTCGGCCAAGTGGGCAGGAATTGAGGAATTTCAGATATTTGCCCTGTAGCTTTAAGTGTAGTTGTTCAGCCAAATGTTTGAAGGTTTCCGGTTTCGGCCGCGGCGATGATACGCGCAGTCCGAAAGACAATAGGGTTTCATAGGCGCCGCATTCCATCCAGGCTTGTCCCGCCGACGGGGTTGCCAGGAATTTCAGCAGCATATCTTCATGGTTGCCCTTAAGGCAGGTGAGGTGGAAGTTCGGATGATTAAACCCGATCAGCCAGTCTAGTGTTTGGCGGCTATATAGGCCGCGATCCATATAATCGCCCAGGAAGATCAGTTCTTTTTGCGGCTCCGGCGCGGTAGCCGCGTCAGCTTCGATTCGCGCGAAGAGTTTTATCAGCAAATCATGCCGTCCGTGGACGTCACCCACGGCGTAAATGCAGACGCCATCCGGTACGCGGGCTTTTTGCAGGGTAATGGGCATGAATGGAGGATATCAGGTTTTAGGGGGGAAACTCAATTATCCAGGGTGCAACTATTTAAATTGCTTGCAAAACGGACAATGGATGTTTTACGGTTGCCCATAACCACCTTATTTAAACCTAATTTAGGAGAATTTTGATGTTGGAGAATAGAGAACTTAAGCGCGCCGCGGACCAATTTGCCGAAGTATCAGGGCAGCCAAAAGATAACTTGAATTTTATACATACGACTGAAGGCAGATATCTTCTCGTTTTTCTGCCGAATGATGGCGAGCCCCGTATGCTGGGAGCTGTTCATTGGCACAATTTAGGCTGTTCAATTAATGGCCATAGGATTGATGATGAATATTTTGAAGGCGATCAAGGTTTGAATCGAACCTCGCGCGGAAAAGCATTGAAAGTGTTTTTTGAATTATGCGCCCAAAAAATAACAGATCAAACAGTATACGTTCCCTCTCTGCTCGAAAATCCTTATGAATGGGATAATGTTTACCTGGATGCTTTTAATGTGGTGAAGAGCTCCCGCCTTGCAAATGCAATTGATCGCTTCGCTGAAATATCAGGTTTAGCAAAGGAAAACATCCACTTTATCCATAAATTTTACGGTGGCGGCTACTACGATCTTCATGTTGCACAGCCCGACGGATCCTTTGTTAAGCTGGGTGAGGTTTATCAATCTGTGCTGTGTTGTTCCATGAATGGGGATAATGAATTTGACCGTTATCTGGCCGATGGAGGGGTTGGTAATAACGCCCGCGGTCGTGCGTTGGATGCATTCTTTAAATTATGTGCTGCAAAAATAACAGATCCGGGTATCAAAGTTAATAGTTTGCTTGGAAATTCTGAAATGTGGTCTTCAGAGTATCTGGAGGCTGCTATGCCTACGCAGGCTGAAGCGCGGGAAGCGTGGGAACAGTTGCAATCTGGTGCGCCACGGCTGGTCAATAACGATGGCTCTTTGGTTGGAGGCGATCCGCAGAACTTTTTAGGAAGATCCATTGAGGATAACAAAATGGTTATTTACAAATGGGTGCAGGCAGTGGGCGGAACGCTAACGGCGATCGGCGCGAATAAATTTGAAGCGGGCTTATGGGGAGCAAAAACAAAGGCGGACGAAATTAATTTCAACCGTGCAGGCGCTATGCAGCGCAGGCTGGGTTTTGTGACGCCCTCTGCCTTGCGCGCGGAAATGCATGTTCCTGACGCCGACCAGTTGAATAAAAAAGCTTTCCGCCAGGCACAATACCGGGCCGCCGCTGCAATCTGCGCTTACCCTGGATAAGTTAAGGTTTGCTTTACCGCTTACTGCCAGCGGCAATCGCCATGATTTCTTCGCTGTTCACCAGGTTGAAACCTTCGCCGCCGTTTAGGGCAGGTTCATAGTGCGTGGGGGATTTTTTGCGTTTGACCAGGCGCGGGCCGGCGCCTTTGAATTTTACGGGCCACCCGCCGTCATCCAGCAACTCTTTCCGGGTCTCGGCGGCGGCTTCCAGCAGTTTTTTAGCGCGTTTTGGACTCATGGTGACTCAGTTCTCTACTCTTTTATTCTACCTGGGGAATGTGACGGTTCTGTGACGCACGAGTAAAGGTTTAAGAAAAAAGCCGCTTAAATGGGCTATTTTATAGCTTGCTCGGCGGGTAGTCCTGCATCAGCTCCCGGATTCTGCCGCGCAAAGGCAAAAGAACGTCAATAGCGAAATTCCACGCCATCTGCACATTGATATGAAAATATTCATGAATAAATTCATTGCGCGTATCCACCAAATCAAGCCATGGAATATCAGAAGCAATTTGATCGATTTGATGGTTGCGGAGCAAATGCCGGCTAGCTTCGCCGATGACTTCGATGGTTTTAATAAAGGCCAGCCGACGTTCGATGCTATTTTCAATTTCTTGCCGTCCGTCGCGGGTCAGCATTTCCAGCCAGCTTAATGCTGCGTCGACGTCAAACAACCAGTTGAATATTTGCCGCTGCGATGATTTTTTCATATGGCGGTGATGTCGTCCGCGATTTCATCCTGAATGCGGATCAGGCTGGGCGGGCTGGCCAGATCGACTTGGCGGCCGAGAAAAGTTTGTAATGCGCGTTTAAGGCGCACCAAATCCAGATAGGAACGGTCGGGGGCAAAGTCGGCAATCATATCGATATCGCTGTCTGGGGTTTCTTCGCCACGCGCGACAGAGCCGAAGACGCGCAGATTGCTGGCGCCATATTGTGCCGCAAGTTCCGTAATTTCATCTCGGCGGGTTTTGATTTGCTCAAGCAGCATGAGCTTAATTATATCAAAGCTTGCCGCAAAAGCCAAGCAATCTGACTTACGCCGCCTTGCCCGCGCCCGTCGCGTTAAACGCGGTGGTTTCGAACGCCTCTTCCCACGTCCCGGTCGTTGCCGCGCGGGAATATTCCGTTGCGCGGTTTTCGAAGAAGTTGGTATGTTCGATCGCGTTCAGCATCACATCCATCCACGGCAGCGGGTTGTCGCCGACGCCGTATTTCGGTTGCAGGCCGAGTTGCATCAGGCGGCGGTCGCCGATGTAGCGGATGTAGTTTTTGACTTCCTGCGCCGTCAGGCCTTCGATGCCGCCCATTTGAAAGGCGAGGTCGATAAAGGCGTCTTCGTGATGGATGATGGTGTCGCAGGCATCATAGATTTCTTGGTGCATTTTCGGCGTCCAGACTTCCGGGTTTTCGGAAATGAAGGTGCGGAGCAGGCGGATGACCGACAGGGTGTGCAAGGTTTCATCGCGCACGGACCAGGAAACGATTTGCCCCATGCCTTTCATTTTATTGAAACGCGGGAAGTTCATGAGGATCGCAAATGACGCGAACAATTGCAGACCTTCGGTGAAGGCGCCGAACACCGCCATCGTGCGCACGATGTCTTCTTTCGATTCCATGTTGAAGCCTTGCATGTAATCGTATTTATCCTTCATCTCTTTATATTTAAGGAAAGCGGAATATTCGATTTCGGGCATGCCGATGGTGTCGAGCAGGTGAGAGTAGGCCGCGATATGCACCGTTTCGATATTCGAGAAAGCGACGAGCATCATTTTGACCTCGGTCGGCTCGAACACGCGCGAGTAATGTTTCATGTAACAGTTGTTGACCTCAACATCCGCCTGGGTGAAGAAGCGGAAAATTTGAGTCAGCAGGTTGCGTTCGCTGTCGGTGATTTTATTTTTCCAATCTTTCACGTCGTCCGCCATGGGGACTTCTTCCGGCAGCCAGTGCAGGCGCTGCTGCGTCAGCCAGGCTTCGTAGGCCCAGGGGTAGTTGAAGGGTTTATAGACGGGATTGGGGGTGAGTAGGCTGTGGGTGGTCATGGTTTAATTCCGTTTGTTGAGTTGTTGAACTTTTTGTTTGAGAAGCTGATAGCCTGCATTTAGCAGGGTTGAATAGTCTTTCTCAATATGTTGGCTAATTTTTTCTAAATCAGGCGGGGAGTATTCATGTGCTAGCGTATTTCGGTCACTGTGCATTTCAAACCAGCCTTCGCTTTTAGGAAGAAGGCCATTTGTCATGCCAATTTCCAAAGTCTCTTTGGGGAAATTGCTTTTAGGTTCGTCCAGGTAAGCAATAATAAGCCTAGTCAACTGCCGTGTCATTTCATAGGCAAGACGAAAGCGGCTGGCTAATGCTTCGCGGTATAATTTGTTTTCGCGTTCTGCTTCAATCGCATTCAAATCCTGAATGGCGGCTGTCAGGTCTGTGAAAACTTCATTAATCAGTTCAAGGCGTTCAGCGGACATAAAGCGCTCTCCCTTCTTTTTCAATTATTTTTCTTAAAGCTGGGCGCGCGTGCGCCAGATTAACGCAGTCGATTTTCGCCAGCTTATCTGACGCATTCACAATATCCGTCAGTTTCCGCCATATGACGTGATCTGCGGTTGAATCCATTTCAAAGGCCAAATCCACATCCGAAAATTTATGAATTTTTCCAGTTGCATAGGAGCCAAATAAAACAATTTTCATAATTTGCGGAAAAACCAGTGCTAGATTACGCACAATCTCCCGCAGCCAGGGCTCAAGCCCTTCGTCGTTAATCGTAATGGTGCGGGTTTCGGTGAGCATGGTTAATTTCTAGGTTAAGCCTATATAGTCTTTCTCTATTTGTCACCCCGGCCTTGTGCCGGGGTCTGTCTCGACGTTAGGGCGATGCTTCAGAATGTGTGATTGCGGCGCCGCAGACCCCGGCACAAGGCCGGGGTGACAGACCTTTTATTGACACGCCAGACACTCCTCATAATCATTCGCGCTATTCCCGTTCGCCGCAACCGGGGACATATCCAGCGGCAAACGCGGTTCGCGTTCGAGATCGAGTTCGGGCACCTTGCCATCCGCTTCGCCGGGGATTTGGTCGACCATGGCTTTTTTCAGTTGGGTGGAGGCGGCGGAGGATTCGGCGCGCTGGACGGACAGGGATCGGCAGTAATACAAAGACTTCACGCCTTTTTTCCAGGCCAGCATGTGGATCTGGTGCAGATCTTTTTTATGCACGTTGCCGGGGAGGAAAATGTTCAGCGATTGCGCCTGGCAAATGTAAGGCGTGCGGTCGCCGGCGTGTTCGATCAACCAACGCTGGTCGAGTTCAAAGGCGGTTTTGAAAACAGCTTTTTCATCGGCGGTCAGGAAGTCGAGGTGTTGGACGGAGCCGCCGGTTACCGTGATGCTGCTCCAAATCTCCGGCGTGTTCTGGCCTTTTTCGGTGAGGAGTTTATCCAGATACGTGTTACGCACTTCAAATGAACCGGACAGGGTTTTGTGCGTGAAGACATTCGCCGCGATGGGCTCGATGCCGGGTGATGTGCCGCCGGTGATGATGGAGATGGACGCCGTCGGCGCGATTGCCATTTTATTTGAAAAGCGTTCCATGATGCCGTAGTCCGCCGCATCCGGGCAGGCGCCGCGTTCGTGCGCGAGTTTCACGCTGGCCTCATCCGCCTGGCGTTTGATTTGTTTGAACATGCGCTGGTTCCAGACCTTCGCCATCACGGATTCCATCGGGATGTTCATCGCCTGCAAAAACGAATGGAAACCCATGACGCCGAGGCCGATCGAACGTTCGCGCATCGCGGAATATTTCGCGCGCGCCATGCTGTCGGGCGCTTTTTTAATGAAGTCGGACAGGACGTTGTCGAGGAAGCGGCAGCAGTCTTCGACAATCGTCGGATGGTTTTGCCATTCCAGGAATTTTTCCAGGTTCAATGACGACAGGCAGCAAACCGCGGTGCGTTGCTGGCCGTATTGGTCCGTGCCGGTGGGCAGCGTGATTTCGCAGCAGAGGTTTGACGTTTTCACCGTCAGTCCCGCGAGTTTGTGGTGCTCGGGAATCGCGCGGTTGACGTGGTCGATGTATAAAATATACGGCTCACCCGTTTCAACGCGGGCGGTGAGGATGCGGATCCACAATGCGCGCGCGGAAACGCGTTCGCGCACGGCGCCGTCCTTGGGCGATACCAATGCCCATTCCTGATCGTTTTCAACGGCGCGCATGAAGGCGTCGGTGACGACAACGCCGTGGTGCAGGTTGAGGGATTTGCGGTTCGGATCGCCGCCGGTTGGCCGCCTGATTTCGATGAATTCTTCGATTTCTGGATGCGAAATTGGCAGGTAAACCGCCGCGCTGCCGCGACGTAATGAGCCTTGTGAAATCGCCAATGTCTGGCTGTCCATGACTTTAATAAACGGAACGATGCCGGAAGTTTTCCCGGTGCCTTTCACGCCTTCGCCGATGCCGCGCAGGTTGCCCCAGTAGGAACCAATCCCGCCGCCCTTGGCCGCCAGCCAGACGTTTTCGTTCCACAGGCCGACGATGCCGTCCAGGCTGTCGTTTGCTTCGTTCAGGAAGCATGAAATCGGCAAGCCGCGATCGGTGCCGCCGTTGGATAGAACAGGCGTTGCGGGCATGAACCATAATTTGGAAATGTAATCATACATACGCTGCGCATGGGCGCTGTCATCCGCGTAATACATCGCGACGCGCGCGAAGATGTCCTGGAACGATTCCTCGCCCGGCAAAATGTAACGGTCGGCGAGCGTCGCGCGGCCGAAATCGGTGAGCAAATTGTTGCGCTCATGATCCACGCGGACTTTGGTGCCGCGTTCCACCTGTACCATATCGAACATTGCCATTTTCCCCTTTGCTTCAGGTCGCGGTGGCGGTCTGTCGCCGGCCGTTTCGCGCCCTGAGCCCTTGATTGCTGTTTCGGTCTTCATCGCCGGACCTCGTTGCGAACGGTTCTCAAGTTGGTGAGTCGCGAACCACAAGATCTGGTGTGCTTGTTCTTTATGGATACCACATGATGCGGAGTCGCCAATAAGAACATATTACTATTTCGTAAGGTTTCCATGCCCCTGATTCCCCGATTCACGCCAGAGCATGCCTGAAGTTGGCACGGACTGTGCGCGTGAAATGCTTTTTCGCCTAGCCTGAAATATATTTTTTTTCGTCCTACTAGACAAGGAAAGAATCGGATTTTGTTCTGTTTTTGTTTCTTTTAGGGGGCCGCCTAAAAATTTCCTCCCCCCTCCAGGGGGAGCATGCTCTTTTTTTAGCGGGGTATGTGAGGGACTTCCTGTGGTTTTTGAGCCGCAGAGATTTGAATCCTGCCTTTGGAATCAGTGGTCAGTTTTTTCGCCTTAATCCATTCCGCAACTTTTTCCGCAAAGGCTCCTTGCGGTTCTTGGGGATTATCACTCGTGCGGACTTCGCGGACTTGTTCCAAAGTCATCCCTTTTACCATCGCGCCGAAAATCCGGTTTCGTTGTGGATGATCGCCTTCTTTGGGTCTGGGGTCACCAGCATCCTCTTTGCTGCCTAAAAGATAATCAGCCAGAGTTATCCAAAGGCGGGTATTTTCGACGTTTAATGCCGCAACTCTTTGTCCTGGTGTTTTTGAATTTAGATATTCAACGATCGCATTCGCATAAGTTTCAGAGTTCAAATTTTTCTTTCCATCAGGATCGCCGGCCAAAGTGCGAAAGAGAACGTTGAAAGAGATCTGCCCAGAAGGGCCGCATTTTGACGTAATTTGATGCGTCGCCAAATATCCGGCCATAAGGCTGGAACAACGTTTTAATATGCCCATGATTTGCCCCTTTTGCTTTTTAATATCAAAGGAACGCTATCACACTTTTGCTTGAAAAACAACGTTTTTCTGGGGCAACCGGCGCGGGTGTTAATGCTTTTGCGCGGGCGGCGTGCTGTCGGCCAGGTGGAATTCGGCGGAGATGTCGAGTTTTACCTCGTCGCCCAAACCTGGTAAAAAGCCCGTCATGCCGAAATCGGAACGTTTGATTGCGCCCGTCGCGGTAAAGCCCATGGTTTGCGCGTTGATCATCGGCATCACGCCGCCGCCGACGAAATGGACATCCAGGGTGACGGGTTTCGTCACGCCGTGAATCGTCAGATCGCCCGTCATGGTGCCGTGGTCGGTGCCGAGAGCGGTCAGGGTTTTGCTGGCAAACGTAATGTCGGGGTATTTCGCCGCGTCAAAAAATTCGAGGCTTTGCAAATGGCCGACGAGTTTTTCGCTATTCACCGCGACGCTGGCGACTTTAATAGTGACGTTGAGTTTGGATGTTTCAATCGCCTTGGGATGGAAAATCATCTGGCCGGAAATGTCGTTAAACCCGCCCGCGTAATTGCTGAAGCCCATGTGGTTGATGAAAAAAATCGTATGCGCGTGGCTGGTGTCCAGATTGTAAATGCCTTCTGGCATCTGGCGCGGATCGTGGATGGTGCCCGCGACGGGTAGTTCCGCTGCCATGGCGGGGCCAAAATTAGATAGGGTGATGAAAAGGGCGGTGGCGGCGGGGAGAGAGGTGAGGCGCATGAGGAGGTCCGGGGCTGGGTGGTGAGGAAGATATAGCACGTTCCTGTCGTCCGACCAGTCTGTCATCCCGGCCCATGGTTTTCACCAAAGGGAGACGTAAAAAACTTGCTTTTTATTGGGGTTATTAGATAAAAAAGGAACTGAGTAATATTTTCAGGAGACATTATATATGAGCTTTAGAGACTGGCGCCGCAGGGCGGCTGCGCATTTTCGCCGCAAGGATACGGAACTGCTGGGTTATGAAGATCTTTCAAATTATTCCGGATTTGATTGGAGCACTGCACAGCCCCAAAAGTTGAAAAATCCAAAATATGATGCGCTGTTTGGAAAATTAATGAATAACCAACTGGATGAAGAAGCTCGCGCAATCATAGATAATATGATCCATGATTATACTAATATTGACTATAAGACGCCCGATGAAAAGATTATTCCCTGGGCAAGATTGCAAACTCAAATGTTTAAATTTGCTGCCAAAGACTGGCCGCAAGAGGTGCGAACTTATAAATTAACACTGGAAAGTTTGACGCTTGAAAAGCCGATAAGGGTGAAGGAGAAAAAAGCATTTCCAGTCGTGCTGGATATTGAAGGTTTTACCTATGATACAGAAGAGTTGGAGCAAACCTGGGGCGTTAAGCAGGCAAGGCGTAAAGGGGCAGAGGAAAGCCTTGCCGGGGGTAAAGACAAAATGTTGGCAGAAGGTAATCTGGGTGGTTTGTCGTTTTGGGAAGGCGTGCGGCCTTCAAGTGAATCTGAAGAGCGGATTGCCAGATTTGAGAGAGAAATTGATAAAACCCAAATTTTTCTGATTCCGTCCGGGGCGGTTATTTTACGTATGCAACTAACCGCAAACGATGCCGCGCCGAACCCGTATCAACAAAATTTCTATCTCATCCGCGAGCCGGAGTATCTGGAGCCGTTTTTCGGCGTTGCGCCGCAGCCGGTTGTGCCCAAGGGGCCCGTGGTAGCGCCGCCGGTGCCGGTTTAGCGGCTAGGCCGAACGCACCATTTTTTCTGGTTGGAGCTTGCCTCGCGAAGCCCTGGGTTGGGGGCAACGTAGCATCCCAAAAAACTTGCTTTTTGCCCGGGCTGTTTGGTAAAAGTACGCAATCATACTTAACAGGAGGTTATCACATGGGCTCTAGAGATTTGAATCATAAACGGGCTGCGCGTTTTCGCCGTGAAGATACAGAGCTTGTCGGATTCGACGGGTTGGCAAACTATTTTGACTGGAACGGCGCGGATGTCGTGACATTTAAGGACGCACAGCATGCAAAAGTTTTTCAACAATTGGTCGGTAATAATTGGAGTTTTGAGGACGAGGATGCGTCTGCCGATTTAGATAAAATATCAAGTCAAACGATTGATGAAGATATCCTTGAAAGCGCCAAAATAGCAGTGGAATTCTTTCTGGGCGCATCAGACGAATGGCCTGAAGAGGCAAAAAAATATACACTTACACTAGATAAAATCGTAATCGATAATCCGATTAGAATTAAATGGGCGTATAAAGGCAATATGACAAATCTGAATATTAAAGGTTTTATTTCTGACGAAGAAAGCATTGAAATGACTTGGGAAGATAAAATGGCCAGACGTAAACACCAAGAGAAAACATCAGATGAGGCCAAGGATGAATCATTGATGGCAGGTAACTTAAGACATTTATCCTCTCTTGAAAAAGTTTTCCCCAGTGACGAAAAAGATGAACGCGTTGAAGGATTCCGCAGGGAATTTGCTGTTTCCAAAATATATTTCGTCACATCGGACGCGCACATTCTGCGATTGCGTTTGCGGGGGCCTGACAATGCGCCGAAGTCCTATGAACGCAACATCTATTTCATCCGCGATCCGGAACAATTGGAGCCGTTTTTTGGCGTTGCGCCGCAGCCGGTTGCGCCCAGCGGGCCGGTTGTAACGCCACCTCCGCCGGTGCCGGTTTAATAGCTAGGCAGAGCGCACCATCTTTTCCGGCTGGATGAGGCGGCCGGATTTTGCGGGGTCGCTAATCACCCAAATGATCCGGCCAATGCATCGCCGTGTGCAAAATACGGATGATGCGGATGCCGCCGTCGATTTGCCGGTATAAAATGCGGTGGCCGTGCGCGTTGCGGCGCTTGCGGAATTTGGCGATATAGATGCGGATGCCGGGATGGCCGGTGGCGGGTTTGCCAAGGTGCGGGTCGTTGGCCAATTCCGCAAAGATATTATCCAGGAACGCCATATAGCGTTCGGCCTGAATTTTACCCCACATGCGGGCGGTGGTTTTATCAATGGCCGTGAATTCTGCTGCCGCGGCGGGCGAAAAATCGATTAATGCGCCGTTTCGGCAATCATGCTCCGCCATGACGAGCTTTCCCGGTTTTTGCGGGCGAAGGCTTTGACCTCTTCCCAGGTGTAAAACACGCCGGATTTTTCGGACTCTAATCCCTCCAATAACGCTGCCTCTTCATCGGGGCTGAGGGTATAGGTTTCTTCTTCAGTTTGACGGTCTTTGGGCATGGCTGTTCCTCTGTTTGCTATTATAACAAACTTTTTTGTCAAAAGCCAGCGGTTACGCCGATCGCACCATCTTTTCCGGCTGGATAAGATCATCGAATTTCGCGGGGTCGATGAGGTTGAGTTCGGCGGCGGCTTCTTTCAGGGTGATGTCTTTTTTGTGCGCGAGTTTGGCGATTTTGGCGGCGTTGTCGTAGCCGACGTGAGGGTTCAGCGCCGTCACCAGCATCAAACTTTCGCGCAGGAGTTTTTGGATGCGCGGTTCGTTGGGCAAAATCCCGACGACGCAATTTTCTGTGAAGCTGCGCGCGGCGTCGGCGAGCAGGCGGATGGATTGCAACACATTATATATGATGACGGGTTTGAAGACATTGAGTTCGAAATGCCCCGTCGCGCCGGCCATGGTGACGGCGACGTTGTTGCCCATGACTTGCGCGCAAACCATTGTCAGCGCCTCGGATTGCGTCGGGTTCACTTTGCCGGGCATGATGGATGATCCGGGTTCATTTTCGGGCAGGAGAATTTCGCCGATCCCGCAACGCGGACCGGAGCCGAGCATGCGGACATCGTTCGCGATTTTCATGAGTGAGCAGGCGACGGTGTTGAGTTCGCCCGATGCCTCCACCAACGCATCATGCGCGGCGAGGGCTTCGAATTTATTCGGCGCGGTGACGAAGGGCAGTTTGGTGATTTCCGCGGTTTGTTTCGCGAATTCTTCCGCAAACCCTTTTTTTGCGTTTAATCCCGTGCCGACGGCGGTGCCGCCTTGCGCGAGTTCCAGCAAACGCGGCAAAGGCGTTTTCACGCGCGCGATGCCGTATTCGATTTGTTTGGCGTAACCGCCGAATTCCTGGCCGAGCGTGAGCGGCACGGCATCCTGCAAATGCGTGCGGCCGATTTTGATGATGCGGTCGAATTCTTTTGCCTTCGCGTCGAGGGCTTTATGCAAACCTTCGAGCGCGGGGATCAGGGCATGCGTGATTTGTTCCACGGCGGCGATATGCATCGCGGTGGGGAAACTGTCGTTCGATGATTGGCCGCGATTGACGTGGTCGTTCGGGTGCACGGTTTTTTCGCCCGGCTGGCCGCCCAAAATTTGCATGGCGCGGTTGGCGATGACTTCATTCGCATTCATGTTGGTCTGCGTGCCGGAGCCGGTTTGCCAGACGACCAGCGGAAAATGATCGTCGAGTTTACCCGCCGCGACTTCATCCGCCGCCGCGACGATTGCGTTGCCGAGTTTTTCATCGAGTTCGCCGAGTTTCATATTCGCGAGCGCGCTGGCTTTTTTTTGAATCCCGAATGCGCGGATCAAAGGCAATGGCATGCGCTGATCCCCGATTTTAAAATTCTCCCGCGACCGCTGGGTTTGCGCGCCCCACAGTTTGTCGGCGGGGACCTCAACCGGGCCCATGGTGTCGTGTTCGATGCGGATGTTGGTCATGCGGATTCCTTTTGCTATGGCGCTTTCATAGCAAATTCACCTGGAATGACTAGCCTTTATGGCTGTAGGTCGCGGTTAGGGAGTGAACCAAACAGTATGTTATGCATTTGTGCAGCAGCAGCCCTGAGGTATTCATGCCCCCCGCGATCTATTAGCGCGGTAAGGATTTCCTGTATTTTGGGCCGGTCTTTATCTTTCCAAAAGTGTCCGCGGAATTTGTCTTGATCGTTCGTAAGCCAGCTATATATCGCAAAGCATGTTTTAGAATCCGGATCCGTGCCGAGCCGAGTGACGATTTCAGCGTCCATTTCCAGGGAAGCATACCCGATCAATCGAAAGCAGGCTGTTCTGTTGTCCGAATGTTCGCCATCCAGAAGGGCGCGGATAAATTGCTCTCGTTCTTCTGACGTTAATTGATCGGATTTATCGCGGAATGAATCGATTGCTCCTTGCCGCGTGAAGCGTTCCACGGAATGCGATTGCTCGATCAGGTCTTGTAATAGCGCAGATGGGCGAGGGATGGTCATATTCAGGCGCGCGGGGCCAGCGCGGCGGGTTGGTGTTTCGCGGGCACAAAGCGCGGTTGCCGCTGCATGGACCAGGCGGACATGTTTTGCTGGAATTTATAGTAATGATCGAAATCGGGAATTTGATACTCGCTGTCCAGGCAAAAACCGATGGTCGTCATTTTGCCGCTTTTGCAATCGAAAACCATTTGAACGGATGTGGCGGGCGCATCCTCGCCCGCCGGAAGATCGAGGTTTATGCCCTTTAGGCTTTTTTGAGAATATGCCAGATGGCTGAGGCTGGTTTTGATATTCCTGTCTCTCATCAGGTTACACAGATAACTTTGAAAATGATCGATGCCGGTGAAGGGGGAAAATTTTTTCAGGCTTGCTGTGCCCGGATAGGGGCCGGCGAGTTTTTTTCCTTTAAACAATTCTTCAAACGCAGTCTGGAATTTTCCGGTTTGAGAGGCGTTTAAAGTTTCCCGGAAATTCAAAGCCGGAACACAGGATGTAATGAAATCCACAGTGACAAAAGGCGCTTCCTTTGAGTGCTCGCTGATGGTGACCGTCAGGTGATTTGCTTTTTGTTCTGAAAAAACCGTCGAAAAAGACAGCTTGGAAATGGAATAGCCCGCATCTTTCCAGGCGGGTTGGGTAAGCATGGTTTTGATAATCCCCAGCGCGTCGGGGGCGGATATGGCGGTTGGGCTGTTAGCCTGCGCGCCCGCCATCGCGGCGGCGGCAGAGAGCGCAAGAGCGGCGGAAAGTCTGGATCGCATGGGTTATTTCCTTAATTTTCCCCTGATCTTACAGAGCGCGGCGTGGCGAGGTCAAGTTTTTTTGAGGGCTGGCGGGGAGTGAAAATAATCCATCCGCAAACCCTGAATGTCATACGCCTGTCATATTCGCTTGATACTCTGAAGCATGAGATTTCATAAACTCATTTATTTAAAGAGGATATCATGGCAAAAGCCGCTAAAAAGGATTTGAAAACAGCTAAAACTTCGGCTGATGCGCGCTCCGCGCGCCGGGCCAATACCCGCGAACGGGCGGAGCGGGCAACGCGCAAGATGGCGGCGCGGGAGCCGGTGGTTGAAACGCAGTCGCTGCGGCCGACGCGGGATATAGAGGGTTTGCAGAAAATCGCGCGTTTGATGAGCGGGCTGTCGCTGCGCGCGGCCAATGCTTATGCGGATGCGCGGATGGGCGAAGGCGACAAATATGTCCGCATCGCCGCCGCCGGATATCGTGAAGCCATGGGAATTTTCGATGAAATTATTAAGGCCAATCGCGTCTTGAAGGAAGCCGAGCGCGAGCATTTAATAACAGTCATGAATGGCATCAAATTACTGCACGTGCGCATCCAGGATTATAACGTCGCCTGCAAGGATGAAGCATGGCGCCGCGAACACCAGGAAGAATGGAACCCGCACCCGCTGGGCGAGGATAAGCAGGGGTTTTTTGCGAAGGAACGGTTTTAGTAGACGAGCGGACGAGCAGACGAGCGGACGAGAATAAAAAATTTCGTATGAGAGATTCATTTCATACATAAACCGCCAGAAAATCTCGTCTACGCGTCCGCTCGTCCGCTCGTCTGCTGGATCGCCTCATCCAGTTTGTGATCCTCAATCCCCGCCGGTTCCTGGTGCAAAATGATTTGCGCGGTGGGGTAGCGGCGGCGCAGGGCGTCTTCGAGCATTTCGGTGATGTGGTGGGCGTCGTGCAATGTCAGGTCGCCGGGCATTTCGACGTGGGCGTCGATGAAAACGTCGGGGCCAGACTGGCGCGTGCGGAGGTCGTGCATGCCGGAGACGCCGTGGTGCGCCAGGATGATTTCGGAAATGATGTGGCGGTCTTCGTCTTTCATTTCCTTGTCCATCAATTGCTCTGCCGCGCCGCGCGCGAGCTTCCAGGCGGAGAATAAAATATAAAATGAAATCAGCATCGACGCCGCGCCGTCGAACCGGTCAAAGCCCATGCCGGATATCAGTAGGGAAATAATCACGACGATGTTGACCAGCATATCGTTCATGTAATGCAGAAAATCCGCCTTGATCGACATGCTGTGCGTGCGGTCGACGACGCGGTGCTGGTAGATCAGCAATGCTAAAATCAGCACACTGGAAATAACCATGATGGTGATGCCGATAGGGGTCGATTCCACCGGCTCGGGGGAGAGCAGGCGGGAAAAGGATTGAATTAGAAAATAAATTCCAGATCCCGCGACGAATGCCGCCTGCCCCAGGGTGACGAGCGGTTCAGCCTTGCCATGGCCCCAGCGGTGGTTTTTATCCGGCGCGCGGTGCGCGACGCGCAGGGCGTAAAAAGCCGTCGCGGCGGCGATGGCATCGCCGACGGATTCCAGCATGGATGCCAGCATCACGAGCGCATTGGTCTGAAAATAGGCGTACAATTGCAGTGCAATAATCGTCAGGCCCACGGCCAGGCTGACCAGGGCGGCTTTTTGGGTTTGGTGTCCGCGTTCGCGGTGGGAGAGGGACATGGGAACTAGGGATGAGGAGTTATAGGGGCTAGGAAAAATACGTTATTTAGATCCTGGTTCCTAGCCCTGATATGGAAATAAAATCTAAAATTTTCTATTTCATGAAAGTGCAATGCAATCCCATTTAAGGATATAACCGCATTTGCTGCCACTCGCCGTTTTCGCGCGTGTAAAGCATCCGTTCGTGCAAACGGTGCGGGCGTTGTTGCCAGAATTCGATGCGGTGGGGGATGATTAGATATCCACCCCAATAGGGCGGGCGCGGAATGGCTTGATCAGTGAATTTGTTTTTTATCTGATGAAATTCAGTCGTTAATTTTATGCCGCTTTCCAATGGCCGCGATTGCTGCGACGCCCATGCGCCGATTTGGGAATCGCGGTGGCGGGTGTGGAAATAGGCATCATCTTCGGCGGCGGGGAGTTTTTGCACGGTGCCTTCGGCGCGCACTTGGCGGCTGAGAGATTTCCAGTGAAAGCACACCGCCGCGTGCGGATGGGCGGCGAGATCATGCCCCTTGTTGCTTTCCATATTCGTGAAAAAACGCAAACCGGCGGCGTCAAAGCCCTTGCATAAAACAATCCGCACATGCGGCGCGCCATTGACGTCGACGGTCGCCAGGCTCATCGCGTTTGGATCATTCGGTTCGTGCATTTCCGCTTCGGCAAACCAGGCAGCGAATTGCGGGACAGGATCGCAATTAAATTCCATAATGTTTTTTACGCAAAATTTATCATTAAGGCAATTTAACTAGATTAATTCCCTGCTTGTGTCATGGTCGCAATTATGGAATCTTTACTGGCATGAACAGGAGTAAACCAATGAAAAAATTTGTTGCAGCTTTTATGGCGGTTTCGATCATGGCTTTGACGGCTTGCCAGACGACCCAGGATTGGGGTCCGAAACAGGGCGTGGGCACGGTGGCGGGCGCTATCGGCGGCGGTCTGCTCGGCTCACAAATCGGGGGCGGCAGCGGCAAATTGTGGGCGACGGGCGCGGGTGCGGTTTTGGGCGCTTTGGTGGGTTCGGAAATCGGCAAATCTTTGGATAACGCGGACAAGGCCGAAATGGCGCGCGCGAATTCCGAGGCAAACAATGCGCCGCTGGGCCAGGCGATCCGTTGGAACAACCCGGAAAGCGGGAATTACGGCACAGTCACGCCGATCCGCGACGGTTCGACGGGTTCGGGCCAATATTGCCGCGAATACCAGCAAACCATCACTGTCGGCGGCCAGACCAAGCAAGCCTATGGCACAGCCTGCCGCCAGCCTGATGGCCAGTGGAGAGTGGTGCAGTAAGCTTACTTGCACGAAATTAAAAAGCCGCCTTTGGGCGGCTTTTTACATGGCTAATTTATTTTGGTTCGTTACAGGCAACATTCTCTGCCCGCAATTCACACCGGCGCGGGTGATGGCGGCATAAAAGGGATGGGTTGGATTGTCATCTAGGCAGTGTTTATGCATCACAGCAACCATTTCACTTGTCAGCCAGAGTTTTGCCTGCGGCGCAGACCCTTGCATAGGTTGAACGCCATGTTTTTTAACTGAATGGGAATGTATCACAACAAATTTCGCAAACATATCGTCCAAGCCTCTTGGCTTCCATAGAAAATCCTTGCGCTGTTTGCCTTTCCACGCTTTTTTGGGGATGAAGGCCAGCGCGGGATCGTCCTGAGGTTGTTCCGGCGCTTTCAATATATCGTTCAAATGCCGTTGGCAGGTGCTGCCGGACAGATACTGTATCGCGGTATTGTCTTTGCTATGCATGCCGTATCTTTGTAAAGTCTGCATGCATTTCATGATGGGATTAAATCGCAGCTGGCTAATATATTCAGGATGCCTAGCTTGCAAATCCGTCAGCAGCTGCACTGCTTGCACCGCATGTCCGATAACCATTGTGTTACGTTCTTCGGGCGTTACCTTTCGGCCTTTTCCTTCTGATAATTTTATGAGTGCCGCTATGTGCTTTTTAAGCTGCGGCAGAGTGCTGACCTTAAAACGCGCTATCGTCTCGTATTGCGCCCGGTACAGCTGCCATTCGGTGTGGATCTCTTGGCGGACGGTTTCGCATTCCTTTCGGACCGCGCCTAAGAATTGCTCCACCGTGGCATAGCGCGGCCCATGCAGAGGGATGATGCCGCTGCCGTCAGATTGGGATGCTGCGCGTCTCGGTTTCATGCGGAAAAGCGATTGTAATCTGCCGACTATAGCATTAAAACAGTGCGACTAATAGAAATTTGTGGAGGCTATATGACATCGGCAGCTATGCTGGCACCCGAACCGACCATCGCGCAAGGCACCCTGATGAAGGGCAAGCGCGGGCTGATTATGGGGGTGGCAAATGACCGCTCAATCGCTTGGGGGATCGCCCAGGCTTGCCACGCGCAGGGGGCGGAACTGGCTTTTACTTATCAGGGCGAAGCGTTGCACAAACGTGTGACGCCGCTGGCCGAAAGCGTCGGCGCGCAGCATATCATTGAGTGCGACGTCACCAATATGCCGAGTGTGGAGGCGACCTTTGCCGCTCTTAAAAAAGATTGGGGCACGCTGGATTTTATCGTGCACGCGATTGCCTATTCGGACAAGAATGAACTGGACGGGCGTTATGTTGATACGACACGGGATAATTTCCTCAAGACCATGGATATTTCGGTTTATTCCTTTACCGCCGTGGCCAAATATGCGGCGGAGCTGATGCCGAATGGCGGTTCGATGCTGACGCTGACTTATTACGGCGCGGAGCAAGTCATGCCGCATTACAACGTGATGGGCGTGGCCAAGGCGGCGCTGGAGGCCAGCGTGCGTTATCTGGCGGCGGACCTGGGGCGCGATCAAATCCGCGTGAATGCGATTTCCGCGGGGCCGATTAAGACACTGGCGGCGTCCGGGATTGGTGATTTCCGCCATATTTTGAAATGGAATGAATTGAATGCGCCGTTGCAGCGTAATACGACCACTGCGGAATGCGGCGGCGCGGCGGTTTATCTGTTGTCGGACTTGGGAACGGGCACGACGGGCGAGGTTCTGCATGTCGACAGCGGTTATCATACCGTCGGTATGTTGAATGTCGAGAACATCAGCAAAACGGCGGAGTTATTAGCCGGGATGAAGTAGTCTCAGCTTCTTACGGGCTGGGGCCGCCGCGTCCGCCCTTATAACCGCTGCGTCCTTGGCGGGATCCTTGAGTGGATTTCCCAGAACCGCTTCCTTGATTTTTTGCGTCATAGGCTGCTTTGCGTTGCGCCACATGATCCGCTTTAGGATCGATTTCTTCCGGTTTCCAGTTCTTATCTTCAGTTTTAATTCTTGAAGTTTTTCCCATTTCCTCAATCGCAGTAGGGTGATGTGTATGTGAGGCAGCTCGTTCAGCTTTTGCTTTTTCTCGTGCCGCTGTATCCTGATCGATCTGTTGTTTGGTAATCGCCGCTTGTTCAGCAGAAACACCCGCATCTTTATGTGCTGCAAGCATGACGTCCGTAACGATACTTCCGATTTCATTCCAGGGGCGCGGTTGCTCTCCATAAATACTTCTGATTGGGTTATGCATGACGCTGGTCGCGTGTTTGTCGGAGGTTAATCCGTCGCTTGCCTTAGGCAGTTTGGACCATCCGTGCAGCAGCTTTTGTATAACCTGAATAAACTTAGGTAAGTTTTGAAAATTGCCTATCTGGTTGTAATCGCTGGGCGATTGGATGTCGAATGTATACATTCTGGGTTCATCCGCCGTGGAAATTCTTAACCACCATATATTGTTTTCATAAGGCAGTGAAACCCAGGCAATGCTTCGATTATTGAAGGCCGGGGTGGCTGGGTTATTGGGATCCGGCGTAACCCGCAAATCTTCGCCATTAATCTTCATGGTGGCGGGGAAGAAAGAATTTATTTGTTGAGACATAAAGTTACCCTTTCATTTATCATTAAGCCCTTGCACTTTAATGACCCTGAATAATCAAAGTCAAGTTTTTTATGCGGGGATTGCGGGGGGGTGGGGGCTTTGGTAAGGGGATATATGGTTAATTCCTTTGGCACACTCTTTCGTTTCACGACCTGGGGCGAGAGCCACGGTCCCGCAATCGGCGTGGTGGTGGATGGCTGCCCGTCTTTGATTGATCTGGCCGAGGCAGATATCCAGCCCTTTATGGACCGGCGTAAACCCGGCCAGTCGCGGTTTGTGACGCAGCGGCGCGAGGCGGATGAGGTGCGGATTTTGTCCGGCGTCTATCAGGGCAAAACGACGGGGCATCCGATTTCGCTGTTGATTGAAAATGTTGATGCGAAATCGAAAGATTACTCGGAGATTGAAAATAAATTCCGGCCTGGGCATGCGGATTATACGTACCAGATGAAATACGGCATCCGCGATCCGCGCGGCGGCGGGCGTTCGTCGGCGCGGGAGACGGCTTGCCGCGTCGCGGCGGGCGCGGTGGCGCGGAAGGTATTGGGCGCGGGCGTCCAGGTGCGTGGCGCGGTGGTGCAGATTGGGCCACATAAAATCAACCGCGCGAATTGGAATTGGGATGAAGTGGATAACAATCCGTTTTTTACGCCCGATGCGGTGATGGTGCCGGTGTTTGAAAATTTTCTGGATGAGACTCGCAAGGCAGGGCAGAGCGCGGGCGCGGTGATTGAAGTCGTCGCGAGCGGTGTGCCCGTAGGCTGGGGCGAGCCGGTTTACGGCAAACTGTCCGCGCGCCTGGCCGATGCGATGATGAGCATCAATGCGGTAAAGGCGGTCGAAATCGGCGATGGATTTGATGTGGTGGAATTAACCGGCCAGCAAAATGCGGATGAGATGAGAGGCGGACAGGGCGGCGCGGAATTTCAATCTAATCATGCAGGTGGAATTTTAGGCGGCATTTCCACAGGCCAGGACATCGTCGTGCGTTTCGCCGTGAAGCCGACGAGTTCTATTCTGACACCCGTGCAAACGATTGATATTCACGGCAACAATACCGAAATCCAAACCAAAGGGCGGCATGATCCCTGCGTCGGCATCCGCGCCGTGCCGGTGGGTGAGGCGATGATGGCCTGTGTTCTGGCCGATGCAATGATGATCGCGCGGGCGAAAAAATAAATGACGTTCACACTGCCGCCGTTTAATTTTGCGCAGTTGTTGGGTTTTATCGCCATGGCGCTGCAAATCTGGTCGGTGTCGTTTAAATCCGACCGGCGGTTGAATATTATTTGGATGGTCAGCAATGCATTTTGGCTGGCGCATTTTTATCTGCTCGGCGCGCATGCGGGGGCAATTAATGTGTTTATCAATTTTTGCCGCTGCGCGACCTATGTGGTGCGGGACTGGCGCGCGACGCCGCATTCCAAAACGATTTTTTTGGTGCTGATCGCGGCTTATACGCTGTCCGCGCCTTTTACGATTCATACTTGGGTGGATGTTTTGCCGCTGCTGTCGTCTTATGCCATTACGGTCGCGTTTTTTGTTTTTTCCGGCATTCAGGGGCGCCTGATTTTAATGATCGGCAATATCGGCTGGTTGATTTATGCGTTGCTGCACGGTTCCTATGGCGGCGTCTTTACCAATATCACCGTGATCGCGCTGGGCCTGATGACGGTGGCGCGGATGCGCGCGGATCAGGTTAAAACGGCTGCGCGCTGAATTCCCCTAGCCGAATAACAGTTCCGGCAGTCGCGCATCCAGCGCAGGTTTTTTAAACATCTCTTTTGCGATGCTTTCATTGGGATCGAAAACCAGGCCGCGGCTTTGGAATTTGAATTTGCTCGCGCGGCCTGTTTTCCAATCAGCGTCCTTTGGCCAGACCTGTTCAACTAAAATGATGCCGCCGTTGGGTGGGTTGTCCATGGTCAGCCATCGTTCCGCCGTTCCTCCGGTTAAAGCCATATCCAAGGCCCGGCCGGTCGTGCCATGGCACGGGATAATGACATTGCCGTAGCCATGCTCCAGAACCGCGCGGAAAATTGTGGGCAGGGAGTCGTTACGCTGGCGCCGCGTAACGCCATAAGCGGATTCACCATGCGCATTTTGCGCGTAAAATTTATTGTCTGAGTTCATTAGAATTTGCCATGCATGATGTGCGTGGGGATCGATTTTTGCATATTCCTTCTCAGATATGCCGTCCCAAATACCAAAGGTTTGTTCCGCCAAACTCAGGATTTCTTTATGCGCGACTTCAAAGCCGCTCGCCCGCAGGCTTTGATACATTTCATGCGCCGTATGACGCGCGCGCCGGTAAGGGCTATGCGCGATCAGAATGGGCGGCATATGCTTTTTATAAGCACGGGCAAGTTCAGGATCATTACCGCATAATGTCAAAACTTCTTGATTAAGTTTTTGCGTCAAATAATGGGCTGAGACTTGCACCTGCTGAAGGCCGAGTTCGGTTAAGGGCAGGCCGGGGTCGCCGTATTTTTCCAATTTCTCTTTTCCTCGTTTGGCCTCTTCCGGATCATCAAAATTAACGTTTCCTGCGGACTTACCGTGGCGTTCAATCCAAACGCGCAGGGGTTGCGGGCCGCTTTGGCCGCAAGCAACATCCAAAACGCGCTCAAATTGAGGATCAAAGATATGTTGAGGATTAGGATGTAGAGATTTTTGCAGATTATGAAGACCTCCATAATAAAGATCCTGGGCAATGCGGCGTAATGACATTTAAATTTCTCCTGATGCGGCGAGGCTACCATAGGTCATCGCGGAAAAGCCACTTTTTTGTGGCCTGTTGGCGTTTAAAATTTTAGCAAAGCTTAACTTAATTCAGCCGGATCGGTTACGTTTCCGCAATCCCGGGCGCGTAAGATTAAGGGATATTAGAATTTTAAGAACGTTGGGGACAGAATGCGTATAATTTCGTTGCAGAACATCGTTTTGCTGAGCTTTTTCATGGCGCTGCACGGCAATATCATGGATCATTTGCCGCAGCCGTTGTTGCAGATGCTGGGCAAGGGTGAGGCTGTCGCGATGTCGGAAAAATTTGACATGGGCGCCATGCTGGAAAAAATGCGCGCCGAAGAAGAAACCGCCATAGCGGCGCAGATGCAGACTATTCCCGGTATGACGCCTCAAGCTCAGTCCTTTAACTTTGCTGAAGGACAGCAGCGTGGGAATAATTTTATGATCCAATTCCCGGTTAACCCGAGCGCCATGACGCCGGAAAACCAAGTCGAAGTAAAAGAATTATTGGCACAGGCCATCAGCGGCTATGTGCAATCCAGTATGTAGTTTCGTTCCTCCGCAAAAACTCTATAAAAAATTGGGGGCGCCTATCGCTAGGCGCCCCGATTTTTTTCAACTGACGATTAAATTATCGTGCAGCAGGTGCGGCAGGCGCAGCAGGTGTTGAACCGGCAGGCATTTTGCTGTTGTTTGCAGGCGCGCTAGCAGGCATTGGAGCCGTTGCAGGCGTTGTTGCGTTAGGCGCAGAGGCTACCGTAGGTGCCGGTGTCGCAGCAGGCGCAGGCTCAGCATTCGGTGCGGAAGCCATTGCAGGCGCAGACGGCGCGTTTGGAGCGGTTGGCGCAGACGTGTTGTTGTTAGATGCGGCAGTCATCGCGTTATTGCTGGCAGGAGACGCAGCAGATGCAGCGGTCGTGCTGGACGGCGTGTTAGGGCCAGTGGTCGTCAGCGTGTTTTGCTTTTCGATGCTGGTCAAAGTCGTAGCGCCGATGCCGGGAACGTTTTTCAAGTCGCTAGCCGATTGGAAAGGGCCGTGTTGATTGCGGTAAGCAACGATTGCTTGCGCTTTTGCAGGGCCGATGCCGTTCAGCTGTTGCAGCTGTTCAGGTGTCGCCGTGTTGATATTAACCGTAGCAGCCATAGCTGCGCCCGCGGTCAGCATTACTGCTGCAACCAGGGCAAGTGCGAATTTACGCATGAGATTCTCCCGTAGAAGTTTTGATGCGGCGGAATGCCGCGTCCTTGGGCGTAATAAAACACAAATTATGGCAATGGCAAGTGGGGTAGGGGGTTAAATTGTGGTAATGGGGATTTGATCTGGTATTCAGATCAAGCGCACAAAGTAGTTTTGAACAGACGCAAAATCGTAATAGTAACCCTGCCATCCGGCGCGTTTTGCCGTTGCGCTCAATGCTTTTCTTGCTTTGAATATTTCAGGTTTCTGAAGGTCTGAGGGCAGATAGTAAACGGCAATTTCCTTTCCGTTTATCAAAACCAAAAATAACGGAAAATATATTCCTGCCGCCATCCTTTCGGATTGCGGCTTCCAGGCCGCGGATAAAACCCGTTTGGGCGGTTTTTGAATGTCTTTGACGTTTTGTGTTTTGACTTGCGCCAAATAGCCGCAGAAATCACATATAATATCAGCGCATTTGAAATTGGGCGGCAGCAATTTTAATGTTTGCGAACGTTTGCACCTGGGACAGGCGCATTTTTTTGCAATGAGCTGTTCCCCTCGTTTCCCCAGTTCTTGTTTGGCTGTTGCCATTTAACACTCCGAACGTGTGCATATTCATTAAATGCCCGGTGGGGGCTTTGCCAAGGTATTGATTTGTAATAAATTAGGCAAATCACTTATCTCGAAGAACCCGAGGAACCCCATGGCTGTTAATACTCCGCATCACGATACTTTGGCGACACGATCGACTTTGGAGGTCGGCGGGAAAAAGTACGCTTATTACTCATTGGAAAAGGCGGCGGAGGCTTTGGGCGATATTTCGCGCCTGCCGTTTTCGATGAAGGTTTTACTGGAATGCCTGTTGCGGACCGAGGACGGCGTGGCGGTGCAGCAAAAGGATATCCGCGCGCTGGCGGCCTGGCTGAAGGAGCGCCGCAGCGACGATGAAATTCAATTCACGCCCGCGCGCGTGTTGATGCAGCACTTTACGGGTGTGCCCGCCGTGGCGGATTTGGCCGCGATGCGCGATGGCATTACGAAATTGGGCGGCAAGGCTTCGCAAATCAATCCGCTGGTGGCCGTTGATCTGGTCATCGACCATTCGGTGATGGTGGATGAATTCGGCTCGCCGCGCGCGTTTGAACGCAATGTGGATATCGAATTCGAACGCAATGGCGAGCGTTATGAATTCCTGCGCTGGGGCCAGAATGCCTTTAAAAACTTCCGCGTCGTGCCGCCGGGCACGGGGATTTGCCACCAGGTGAATTTGGAATATCTGGCGCAGACCGTCTGGACGCGCGAGGAAGAGGGCGGCGATATCGTAGCATATCCTGATACGCTGGTGGGCACCGACAGCCATACGACAATGCTAAATGGCCTGGCTGTGTTGGGCTGGGGCGTCGGCGGGATTGAGGCTGAGGCCGCGATGCTCGGCCAACCGACATCGATGTTAATTCCAGAGGTGATCGGATTCAAATTGCATGGTTCGCTGCGCGAAGGCGTGACGGCGACGGATTTGGTTTTGACGGTCACGGAAATGCTGCGCAAAAAAGGCGTGGTGGGTAAGTTTGTGGAATTTTACGGCGCGGGATTATCGAACCTGTCGCTTGCAGACCGCGCGACGATTGCGAATATGGCGCCGGAATATGGCGCGACGTGCGGTTTCTTCCCGATTGATGCGGAAACCATTCGTTATCTGTCCTTCACCGGCCGCGATCCGCATCGCGTGGCGCTGGTTGAGGCTTATGCGAAACGTCAAGGTTTGTGGCGTTATGATACCGATGCCGATCCGGAATTTACGGATACGCTGGAACTGGATTTGGGTAATGTGAAATCCTCCGTCGCCGGCCCGCGCCGTCCGCAAGACCGCGTGGAATTGGAAAACGTCGCCGCCGCGTTTGAAAAGGAAATGCCGACCCTGGGCGTAACGCCGGAGGTGCGCGAGAAAACCGTCGCGGTTGAAGGCACGGGATATAATATCAAACACGGCGACGTCGTCATCGCGGCGATTACATCATGCACCAATACTTCAAACCCATCCGTGATGATCGCGGCGGGATTGGTCGCGAAAAATGCGGCGGCGAAGGGATTGAAAGTTAAACCGTGGGTGAAAACTTCACTTGCGCCCGGATCGCAAGTCGTGACGGATTATTTAAATCAGGCGGGTTTGACGGAGCCGTTAAACCAGCTTGGGTTCAATCTGGTGGGTTATGGCTGCACGACCTGCATCGGCAATTCCGGCCCGCTGCCGGATCACATTTCCAAGGCGGTTGAGGCGGGCGATTTATGTGTCGCTTCCGTCCTGTCCGGCAATCGAAATTTCGAAGGCCGCGTCCAGCAACAGGTGAAGGCAAATTATCTGACATCGCCGCCGCTCGTTGTCGCATACGCGCTGGCGGGTTCGGTGCTGGTGGATTTGACGAGCGCGCCGCTGGGCAGCGACGGCAAAGGCAATCCGGTTTACCTGAAGGACATCTGGCCGACGAATGAAGAAATTCTGAATGCCATGACACAAAGCCTGACGCCGGAAATGTTCAAATCGCGTTACAGCAATGTGTTTGTCGGGCCGAAACAGTGGCAGACTTTACCGACGGCGAAAGGTGAGACTTACAGCTGGGTTGAAAAATCCACTTACGTCAAACAGCCGCCGTTTTTTGAAGATATCGCGAATACCAATACCAATGCGGCGGCGGACATCACCGGCGCGCGGGCGCTCGCGATTTTGGGCGACAGCGTGACGACCGATCATATTTCCCCGGCGGGCAATATCAAAAAATCCAGCCCGGCGGGTGAGTATTTGATTGCGCACGGCGTTGAGCCGATTGATTTCAACTCTTACGGCGCGCGGCGCGGGAACCATGAAGTGATGATGCGCGGGACGTTCGCGAACATCCGCATCAAAAACGAAATGGTGCCGGGCGTTGAAGGCGGCGTGACTAAATACCTGCCGACCGGCGAACAAATGGCGATTTACGATGCCGCGATGAAATATCAGGCAGACGGCACGCCGCTGCTCATCATCGCGGGCAAAGAATACGGCACGGGTTCATCGCGCGACTGGGCGGCGAAGGGGACAAAGTTGCTGGGCGCGCGCGCAGTGATTGCGGAAAGCTTTGAACGGATTCACCGCTCCAACCTCGTCGGCATGGGCGTTTTGCCGCTGCAATTCCCCGACGGCGTCACGCGTAAAACGTTGGAACTGCAAGGTGATGAAACTTTCGCGCTGACCGGCATTTCCGCGGGGATTAAACCGAAGATGAAAGTCAACCTGGAAATCCGCCGCGCCACCGGCCAAACGGAAACCGTGCCGCTGATCTGCCGCATTGATACGCTGAACGAGGTTGGATATTACCTGTCGGGCGGTATTTTGACCTTCGTTTTGCGCCACATGGCGAAGCGGGCATAAAAAGCAAGAAAAGACTCGCTTTTTACCGCGGGGACAATTATAGACGTTTTTCTGGTGCGCCGGCTTAGCACAGTGGTAGTGCAGCGGTTTTGTAAACCGAAGGTCGCGGGTTCAAATCCTGCAGCCGGCACCATTCTTTCCGAACGCAGCCAGGTTAAGCGCCCTTTTTCTTTTTCACGCCGAAATATTTTTCCAGCACCAGTTTATACCCCTGGTGTGGCTCATCATTCAAAAACCGCGCGACGCGCGTAACCGTGGTGGTGGAGGTGCCGATTTTCGCCGCGATGTCGCGGTAAGACAGTTCGCCTGCATTCAATAACTGCGCCGCCGTCCAGCGCGCTTCGAATTCACGGATTTCCGCAGGGGTGCAGAGGTCGCGCAAAAACCGGCTGACTTCATCCGGCGTTTTAAGCGAGGCGATGGCGGCGGCTAAATCAATCATGTCCATGCATACTAGCACGATAATACGAAGCCTGGCAAGGTTTGCCGCTGGATGGCTCCGAGTTTGCACGCTCTTCGCATCTGCACAGACAGGGTGCAGCAACGGCTTGCGCGGCGCAGCGGATTGGCCTATTTCATCGCAAGAATTAGCAGCCCATTTTGGGGCCATGTTCGGGCGGGAGTAAATGGTGAGCAAAACAAAATCCGAAGAGCAAAAACTGCGCGGCTCCGGCGATAACAGCAAACTTTCCGTCTCCGAAATCCTGAAAATGTACGAAGATATGCTGCTCATCCGGCGGTTTGAGGAGCGGGCGGGACAGTTGTACGGCATGGGCCTGATCGGCGGTTTTTGCCATTTATATATCGGCCAGGAAGCCGTGGTGGTGGGCATCCAATCCGCGCAAAAGCCGGAAGACAGCGTAATCACCGCCTACCGCGATCATGGCCACATGCTCGCCTGCGGTATGGAGCCGGGTGGCGTCATGGCGGAGTTGACGGGGCGTATAGGCGGACTGTCAAAGGGCAAGGGTGGTTCGATGCACATGTTCAGCCGCGAGAAAAAGTTTTACGGCGGCCATGGCATCGTCGGCGCGCAGATTCCCATCGGCGCTGGTTTAGGTTTTGCTCATAAGTATTTGAAAGATGGTGGGGTTAACATCGCCTATATGGGTGACGGCGCGTCCAACCAGGGGCAGGTGTATGAGGCCTTTAACATGGCGGCACTGTGGAAGCTGCCGGTCGTATTCGTGATTGAAAACAACCAGTATGGCATGGGCACATCGGTCGCGCGCCACGCGGCGGGGGAATTGTATAAACGCGGCGCGGGTTACGACATTCCCGGCGAACGCATTGACGGCATGGATGTTCTGGCCGTGCGCAAAGCCGCGATGGATGCATTGGAACACGCACGCAGCGGCAAAGGTCCGGTGCTGCTCGAAATGATGACCTATCGTTACCGTGGCCATTCCATGTCTGATCCGGCGAAATACCGGACAAAGGAAGAATTGGATCACGTCCGCGAAGAGCGTGATCCGATTGAGCGTTTGAAAGGCCAGTTGCTGCGCGATTACGGCGTGAAGGAAACGGACCTGGCACCCATCGAAGAACGCGTGAAAGAAGAATGCCTGCGCGCGGTTGAGTTTTCCAAAGAGTCCCCTGAACCCGATCCGTCTGAATTGTGGACGGATGTTTTGGTGGAGGCATAAATGGCGATTGATATTCTAATGCCCGCTTTATCGCCTACGATGACCGAGGGCAAAATCGCCCGTTGGTTGGTGAAGGAGGGCGACGCGATTAAATCCGGCAAAGTCCTATGCGAAATCGAAACCGATAAAGCCACGATGGAAGTTGAGGCGGTGGATGAGGGTACGCTGTTAAAAATCGTCGTGCCGGAAGGCGCGGAAGGTGTTGCGGTGAATAGTGTGATCGCGGCGCTGGGCGCGAAGGGCGAAGTATACGAGCAGACGAGCAGACGAGCAGACGAGCAGACGAGAAAAAGTACTGATGCCGTCGCGAATGCCCCTGTTATTGATCCGGGGTGTATTCCTGGAATGTCGCCCGCCAACCAAACGCAACAAATCTCGTCTGCTCGTCTGCTCGTCTGCTCGTCTGCTGATGAGGAAAAATTCTATTCTGGCGGCACGAAAACCATGACCGTGCGCGAAGCGCTCCGCGAAGCCATGTCCGAAGAAATGCGCCGCGACCCGACCGTGTTTTTAATGGGTGAAGAAGTCGCGGAATATAACGGCGCGTACAAAGTGTCGCAGGGCATGCTGGATGAATTCGGCCCAGAGCGCGTGATTGATACGCCGATTACCGAAATGGGTTTCGCGGGTCTGGGCGTTGGTGCGGCGTTTGGCGGCCTGAAACCCATTGTTGAATTTATGACAATGAACTTTTCGATGCAGGCGATTGACCACATCGTGAATTCCGCCGCCAAGACATTATATATGTCCGGCGGCCAGATGGGTTGCCCGATTGTTTTTCGTGGTCCCAACGGCGCGGCGGCGCGCGTGGGTGCGCAGCACAGCCAATGTTTCGCGTCCTGGTACGCGCATATTCCAGGCCTGTATGTGCTGGCGCCGTGGAACGCGGCGGACGCGAAAGGCCTGATGAAGGCCGCGATCCGCAATCCAAACCCCGTCGTGTTTTTGGAAAACGAAATCATGTATGGCCAGTCGTTCGAAGTGCCGGTGCATGATGATTTCGTCCTGCCCATCGGCCGCGCGAAAATTGAACGCGCGGGCAAGGATGTCACCATCGTCGCTTACGCCATCATGGTGGGCAAGGCGTTGCAGGCGGCGGAAGAATTATGGAAACTCGGCATCGATGCGGAGGTGATTAACCTGCGCTCCATACGTCCGCTCGACGTTGAAACCATCGCCGCGAGTGTGCGCAAAACCAACCGCCTGGTGAGCGTTGAAGAAAGCTGGCCGTTTGCCGGCATCGGCTCCGAAATGGCGGCCTTGATGATGGAGCATTGTTTTGATGATCTCGACGCGCCGATTGCGCGCGTATGTCATAAGGATGTGCCGTTGCCCTATGCCGCGAACCTGGAAAAACTCGCCTTGCCGCAGATTGAAGATATCGTCGCGGCCGCGCGGGGAGTTTGCAACCGATGAGCATCGAAATTTTAATGCCCGCCCTGTCGCCGACGATGACGGAGGGGAAACTCGCGCGCTGGCTGGTAAAGGAAGGCGACGAAATTAAATCCGGAAAAGTTTTGTGCGAAATTGAAACCGACAAAGCGACCATGGAAGTTGAGGCGGTGGATGAGGGGACATTATTAAAAATCGTCGTGCCGGAAGGCAGTGAAGGCGTTGCGGTGAATTCAGTGATTGCGGCATTGGGCAAGGCTGGAGAAAAGTACGAAGCTAAGCAGACGAGCGGACGAGCAGACGAGCAGACGAGCAAGCCTGCAGCTGCATTAACACCACTTTCAAATATTTCCGCCCAATCATCGCAAGCACTATCACAAGATTTCGTCTACTCGTCTGCTCGTCTGCTCGTCACTAACCAAGGCCGCATCGCTGCGTCACCCGTCGCAAAACGCATCGCGCAGGAACGCGGCGTGAATTTATACGCCGTCATCGGTACGGGCCCGAACGGGCGGATTGTGAAGGAAGACGTGTTGAACGCGGTTCAGCAGACGAGCAGACGAGCAGACGAGCAGACCAGTGCAACAAAATTGCCTACGCCAGCGCAAGCGATTCCTGCCGCTGCCGCAGGGCCGAACGCGAAACAACTCGCAGATTTGCTTGGCCAGAAATATACCGAAGTTAAAAATTCGCCCGTCCGCAAAATCATCGCCAAACGCCTGACGGAATCCAAACAAACAGTGCCGCATTTTTATCTGACGGTGGATTGTGAACTCGATGCGCTCCTGGCCGCGCGCAAAGCGTTGAATGAAAAAGAAAACGCCAAGATTTCCGTCAACGACGCGATCATCAAGGCGGTCGCCCTGGCACTGCGCGAAGTGCCCGCCGCCAACGCCGCCTGGACGGAAGAGGCGATTTTGAAATATACCGATGTGGATATTTCTGTGGCGGTCGCCACGGCGGACGGTTTGGTCACGCCGATTATAAAAGGCGCGGACGGCAAAAGCCTGGTGCAAATCTCAACCGAAATGCGCGACTTGGCCGCCCGCGCGCGCGACAATAAATTAAAACCCACCGAATTCCAGGGCGGCGGATTTACGATTTCCAACCTCGGCATGTTCGGCATCAAAAATTTCGCGGCCATCATCAACCCGCCGCAGGGTTGCATCCTGGCCGTCGGTGCTGGCGTGAAAAGCGCGGTGGTAAAGGATGATAAACTTGCGATTGCAACGGTGATGAACGTGACGCTATCAGTCGATCACCGCGTGGTGGACGGCGCCGTGGGCGCGGAATTTTTGGCGGCGTTTAAGAAATTGATTGAAGCACCGTCAGTGTGGGTTAAATAATGACCAACTTTAATTTCTTTCCTCGCAGAAATCAAAAAGGGATAACGCCTTTGGTGCAAATTAGAGTTACTGATCCGGATTTCTGTTCAGACGCTAGAATTCATGACAAAACCGGAAATGTTTGTCCTAATCTGGTGGCCGCAACTTATTCTCCGAATGAAACACGGATTGTTTGCAGCCGCGGGGATTGCGATAATTGGACGCAAAATGGCGGAATTATAGGGTATTCCAGCCATCATAAACTAACGAGTTAATCAATGACACAATCATTCGATATCATCATTATCGGCGGCGGGCCGGGTGGTTATGTCGCCGCGATCCGTGCCGCGCAGCTCGGCAAAAATGTCGCGCTGGTTGAGGCGAAACATCTGGGCGGGATTTGTTTGAACTGGGGATGCATTCCGACGAAGGCTTTGTTGAAATCGTCTGAATTATATTACACGCTGCAAAAACTGGATCAGTATGGATTGGAAGCGAAAAATACTGCGTTTGATTTGACGAAGATCGTCAAACGTTCGCGCGATGTGGCTGGGCAACTGGTTGCGGGTATCAAACATTTGATGAAGAAAAACAAGGTCACAGTGTTTGACGGTTTCGCGCGTCTGGCGGGCGGCGGGAAAGTCGATATCGCGCTGAATGACGGCAACAAAAATCAGATTTCCGCGCCGCACATCATCCTCGCCACTGGCGCGCGGCCGCGCGTGCTGCCGGGCATTGAACCGGACGGGAAATTGATCTGGACATCGAAAGAGGCGATGGTGCCCGAAACCATGCCGAAATCGCTGCTCGTCATCGGTTCCGGCGCGATTGGGATTGAGTTTGCGAGTTTTTACCGCAGCCTGGGCGCGGATGTGACGGTCATTGAAATCATGGACCGCGTTTTGCCCGTTGAAGACGAAGAAATTTCCGCCATGGCGCGCAAGGCCTTTGAAAAACAGGGGATGAAAATCATCACGGGCGCGAAGGTTGCCAAATTAGAAAAAGGCAAAGACAGCGTCACCGCGCATATCGAGGCGGGCGGCAAAACCGAAACCGTCACCTTCGACCGCGTCATTTCCGCTGTCGGCATCACGGGCAATACGGAAAATATCGGTCTGGAAAACACGCGCGTGCAGATTGATCGCGGCCATATCGTCACGAACCCCTGGTGCGAAACGCATGAAGCGGGCGTTTACGCCATCGGCGATGTCACCGCGCCGCCGTGGCTGGCGCATAAGGCGTCGCACGAAGGCATTATTTGTGTTGAGAAAATTTTCGGCGTGCCGGGCGTGCATCCGCTGGATGTGAAAAAAATTCCGGGTTGCACATACTGTCACCCACAGGTGGCGAGTATCGGCCTGACCGAAGCCAAAGCGAAAGAATCTGGCCGCGCGGTGAAAGTCGGCAAGTTTCCATTTATCGGCAACGGCAAAGCCATCGCGCTGGGCGAGGCGGAAGGTTTGATTAAAACTATCTTCGACGCCACCACGGGCGAATTGCTCGGCGCGCATATGATCGGCACGGAAGTGACGGAACTCATCCAAGGCTACGCCGTCGCGAAAACGGGCGAATTGGTTGAAACCGACCTGATGCATACCGTCTTCCCACACCCGACGCTCTCCGAAATGTTGCATGAAAGTGTTCTTGCGGCTTACGGTAAAGCTATTCATTTCTAAGAAAGGCTAAAATGCCAAATTTGTGGATCTGTTATGCGGTTATTTCCGCTTTGGCCTTGACGGGATATAACCTGGCGTTTCGCTTGGCGGGAAATATTCCGGTATTGATGTTTTTGGCGATTGCGAATGGTGTTGGTTTATTGATTTACGCTATATCATTGCTCTTTAACAAATCACAAATGGCCATAGTGCCTGATGGCAAAACATTGGTACTGGCAGTAATTGTTGGCCTGATGATCGCGGCATCGGAAATTGCTTTATTTTTGATGATGAAGAGTAGCGAAAACGGGCTCAGCATCGGTATACCGTTGATGAATATTGTTTCTCTGCTGGTAACGGCACTGGTCGGATGGCTGGCTTTTCGTGAGCAATTGTCGTGGCAAGGTGGCCTGGGTATCGCATTTGGCTTGATTTCCGTGTGGCTGCTCACATATAAAAGTAGCTAATGGAAACGATTGCTAAACTCCGCCATCCCGAAAAGGCGCACCGGCCGGATCAGGTTACGACGGCCAAGCGGCCGGATTGGATCCGCGTGAAGGCGCCAACGTCCGCGCAGTATCATGCGACAAAAGAAACGGTGAAGAATTTAAAGCTGCACACGGTATGCGAAGAGGCGGGGTGCCCGAATATCGGCGAATGCTGGACGCAAAAACATGCGACCTTTATGATTATGGGTGATACCTGCACGCGCGCGTGCAGTTTTTGCAATGTGAAAACCGGAAAGCCCGAGGCGCTCGACCCGCTAGAGCCGCTGCGCGTTGCGACTGGCACAATGGAACTGGGTTTGAAACACGTTGTGATCACGTCGGTGGATCGCGATGACTTGGCCGATGGCGGCGCGGAGCATTTTGCGCAGGTGATTTTGAAAACCCGCGAGAAAAATCCTGAAACGACGATTGAGATTCTGACGCCTGATTTCAAACATAAACCCGGCGCGGCGCCGGTGATCGCGCGGGCACGGCCGGATGTGTTTAATCACAACCTGGAAACCGTGCCGCGTTTGTATCTGACGATCCGCCCCGGCGCGCGGTATTTCACGTCGCTGCGGCTATTGCAGGAAGTGAAGGAAGTCGATCCGACAATCTTCACCAAATCCGGCCTGATGGTCGGCCTCGGCGAAACCAAGGAAGAAGTTTTGCAAGTCATGGACGACCTGCGCGCGGCGGATGTGGATTTCCTTACCATCGGCCAATACCTGCAACCCACGCCGAAACATGCGCGCGTAGAGCGTTACGTAACACCCGAAGAATTCGCCGAATACGAAAAATTTGCCCGCGCGAAAGGGTTTTTGATGGTTTCTGCGACGCCGCTTACGCGGTCGTCATACCACGCGGGGGATGATTTTCAAAAACTCCGCGCCGCGCGCGAGGCGCATTTAGGCCGCTAAACCTTTATATCTTTTGTGGTATTTTTTGCCGACGCGCTGATCCTGTACCCATTTGCGACGCTGTGGCTTCAAATCCGGCGGTAATTTTTTGCCCAGCATATTTTTATCGGCTGTTTTGTTTTTGTCATAAGCCCCATGTTTCTCTTGCAGTGCTGCGGAAAAATCATCGAGGGATTGATAGATTTCCCATTCATTTTGATAACGAATAATATTCTGTTGCTCTTTTTCGCGCCGCTTCGTGATCACATTATCTTTCAGATATAGATTGTTAATCTTCACAATTTCAACCTTATAATCCCGCCCCATTTCTTTCGAAAGCAAGCCAAACAAATGATTTGAAATAATATTAATACGCTCCGCCTGGTAATCGGGGGCGATAATTAAAAAGCGGTTGCCGTCCAATTTGCCTTTGCGGACAGAGTCGACAATTTCAAAAATATCCCCAATCGTATCACGCGACCAATCCAGTTCTACGATATCCTGTGCCGGAACGACGCGTTGTTTGCGGGATAAATATAATCGGCCCGCTTTGGCATAAGTGTAAGGGCCTTTGTCGCCAGGCGATAAGCCGCCCGTGCAAATAACTTTCTCAGCAAAACCGCGTTGATAGGCATAGGCCGCCGCATCCGCCATATCACAACCCCAGGCAGATGGCATGCCCATTCTGTCCGCGCCCGCTCCGGGCACAACGACATAATCATAATCAGCTTTACGAACTTTGTTGCCGCGAAAATGCGTATAAAGCGACCACTGACGCTCTGTATGTAATATATCCTTCATAATATCGGTTTTAATCATGCCTTTATTATCACTAAAATTTTAGACAAAAGCAAATGAATAATATATGACAGTCGGTATGCCTGCGCATCGTGAACGGAAAATTTTGCCTTATACTGCCGCGCAGATATATGCGCTGGTGCGCGATGTGGAGCGGTATCCGGAGTTTTTGCCCTGGTGTTTGGGATGCCGGATTATTGAGGAGAAGGATGATTATCTGTTGGCGGATATGGTGGTGGGTTATAAAATTTTCTGCGAGAAATTCCGGTCGCAAGTGACGTTTATACAAGACCGCGAAATCCATGTGGAATACCTGGACGGCCCATTGCGGCATTTAAAAAATGATTGGGTTTTTTCAGGTGCTGGGGCTGGGCGATGCGCTATCGACTTTCACATCGACTTTGAATTTCACAGCCGGATGCTCCAGGCCGTCGCGGAAACATTTTTCAACCGCGCGCTTGGGCGTATGATGGATGCGTTTGAGGAGCGGGCAAGGCAGCTTTATAATTAAATGAACTACGATTGCGCCGGGCTGAATTTTAATAAGCAATTCAGAGCCGTTTCAACAACCTGTTGACGGACATCGTTGCGCTCGCCTGGGAAGTGTTTTTCTATGATTTTAATGTTGGGGCTGCTTCCCGCTTTGCGACGCGCCACGGAAATATAAACCAGTCCATCTTTATCCGGTGATACGCCGGACGGGCCGGCGTAGCCTGTGACTGCGACGCCAACGGCAATATCGGGCATGGATTTTAACAGTCCCAAAACCATAGCTTCCGCGCATTGGCTGCTTACGGCTGTATATTGTTCCAAAATATCCGACGGTACGCCTAGGAATTGTTTTTTCGCTTCATCACAATAAACCACATGCCCGCCATGCAATACGTTCGAAGCGCCCGGAATATCCGCAATTGTCGCGCTGATTAATCCTGCCGTCAGGGATTCTGCCGTGCCGATTTTTTCTCCGGCGGAAGTGTAACGCTTTACAATTTCGGCTGCTTTTTCGTTCGTTGATGTCATTATAAATAATGCCTGAGCTCGATAATTAACCGGACTATATCCAATTTGGACGACCGAATGCAAGAATTTTAACAGAACAGCCTATAAAAAACTTAATAGCTTATTCATTGCGGCATCGGCGGCGAGGTGCTGCACCGCTTCGCGGTCGCCGCCAAAGAAATGTTGGGTGACTGCGGGTTCGCCATCGCGTCGTGCGGCGGCAATATAAAGCAGCCCGACAGGTTTGGCGGGCGTTCCGCCCGACGGGCCCGCAATGCCGGTGATTGCAACCGCGGTTTGTACGGTGGGCGGGCAGGCGGCGAGGAGGCCGCGTACCATCGCCTCGGCACATTCAGCGCTGACGGCGCCATGGGTTTCAAGGACCGTGGCGGGCACGGCCAGCAAATCCATTTTTGATTGATTGGAATAGGTGATTAGGCCGCGCTCCAAAACCGCTGAAGCGCCGGGTATGGCGGTGACCAGGGAACACACCAGCCCGCCCGTGCAGGATTCCGCGACAGCAATCATCTCCCCGCGTGAGGTGAATTGATCGACGATGGCTTGCGCTTTGGCTTTCAGGTTGGGGAGCATTGTAACGTCACCCCGGCGAAGGCCGGGGCCCAGACTTTAATCTTTAATGCCCATCTTTTTTAAAAGCAACTTAAAGAAGGGTAATAAAAAACAGGGCCAAACTTTGGCCCTGTTTAATTTTACTCTGGGCCCCGGCCTTCGCCGGGGGTGACGGGATTGTTACGCTGCTTCGGTTTGGTCGTCGTTCGCGGCAGTTGTGGAAACCTTGCTGCGGACAAGAATATTATGCAGCTTTTCAACCGCTTTTTCCTGCTCGATTTTGTCGATTGCGGCAACTTCGCGCGCCAGGCGTTCCAGGGCGTTCTGGAAGATCTGACGTTCGCTGTAAGACTGGTCGCCCGATTCCGCATTACGGCGCAGGTCGCGCAGGACCTCGGCAATTGCTACCGGATCGCCTGAGTTGATCTTTTGCTCATATTCTTGTGCACGGCGGCTCCACATCACGCGGCGGACGCGTGGGCGGCCCTTCATCGTTTCGAAGACGTTTTTCATCGTCTCTTTGGATGATAGCTGGCGCAGGCCCGAACCCGTCGCGCGGGCAACAGGCACACGCAGCGTCATACGTTCATGGTCAAAGGCGATACGGAACAGTTTCACTTCCTGGCCGCCGATGGTATGGGCTTCAACACCGTCCACCTTGCCGACGCCGTGGGCGGGGTAAACCACCATATCGCCAGCTTTGAAAGCGGGTTTGTCGGCAGTTTTTGCCTCTTTTGGCTGCGGCGCTGGCACGGATTGATTCGCAGCGACTGGAGCAGGGGAGTTTGCATTTGCCGCATTCAGCGCAACCGTCGCGCGCAGCGCAGCCATAGCGGCAGACTGAACACCTACGCTGGCCACAGCGGTTTTATTCGCGTTTGCGATTTTTACCAGGGTGCGCGCCATCTTTTTATCCATTTTGGTCGGCTTTTTGCGCGATTTAGATACTTTCGGCGCTTTAACTTCCGGTTGGGCCGGGGCAGCTGTGGTTTTTGCTGCTGGTTTAACAGCTTTAGGGGCGGGCGCAGCCTTTTTCGCAGCCGGTTTTACAGTTTTTGCCGGGGTGACGGGCTTTTTCACCGCTTTAACGGGTTTTTTAGGCATAACTTTTGCCGCAGGTTTTTTTACCGGCTTTGAAACTTTCACCGTGGCTTTTTTGTTTTTCAGTGCCTTGGTATCCTTTTTTGACTTATTGGATTTGGTTTTCGTTGTCTTTGCTTTGCTTTTCGTCGCCATCAAGGTCTCCAGGGGTTGAACCAGTTATAAGCTATCGCCAGTCGTCAATTATCCTCATGCTGTGCGCGAGGTTCGCGTGACAACATATTGAAATAACGACATTTTTGGGATCGGGACGAATCCCTTCCAAACTCTTGCGATAATTAATAGATATCACAGATTTTGCCCTTTTTCAAATAAAGTTTATACTTTCATAAAACTTTAATCTTATTTTAACTAATTTTCACGCGTTTGAAGTTTATGGATCCTGCCTATGGGGGTGACAGGTCGGCCAGCAGGTACTGTCACTTGGCATGTCGCTTGCAAGATAGAACCGTTCATTTCTCCCCTTGCAAGGATATTCCATGGTTGTCGCTGTCGCCCCCGCAAGTTCCGCACAATCCGCCGGTACTGTATCATTTTACCCCTCCGCCACGGCCAAACCCGGCCAGGCAGGGCAGGATAACCCGTTTCAGGAATTATTGGCTCTTTTGGCGGATTTGAATTCCGGCCAGCCTTTGTCTGGCTCAGATTTGCAAAAACTGTCCCAGTTAGAGGATAATAACCCTGCGGTTGACCCAAACGCGGCGCAGTCGTCAAAGAATAGTAATCTGGCCCTTGCATTGAACGTGGATCAGAATAGCGCGGATGCTAATGCAACTGATGGCGCAAACGGTGATCTGACGGCGGCGCAAATTTCCATGCTGGCGGCCTTGCTGCAACAAAACCCGCAATTACAGGTTTTATTTTCCGGCAATGTTGATTTGAAATCTTTGAGCGGGGCGGTAAATGCCTTGGTGAACGGCCAGACGGATTTGGCTCAGTTCAACCTGCCGCAAAGCGCGCAGAATATTTTACAGCCAATGGCCAATCAGCAGCCGGGTGAATTAACAGCGATGCAAAAATTGCTGGCGGATATGCAAAACAGCAATCAGCTTGATCAAAATCAGTTGAATGATCTGATGGCGCTTGCAAAGCAAATGAATTTGCAACAGGTGGTTTCGGACAATGCCGGCAATCCGCCCGTCATTGCGACAGTAAAAATTGTAACCGCACCGGCGCAGCCGACCAGCAGCAATACCGCAGTATCGCAATTGAAACAGATTGCGGATGAGCGTGATGCGCTGGAAAATAATGATCTTTCCACGCGCAACCATGTGGCCCAGTCATCAACGGCGAACGGTCAGCACAAATCGACCAATAGCGATAATCAGGGGCAGGCAGATAACGCCGGTGATACAGATAAAACGGCGCCTGCCGTAGTAAATAAAGCACTGAACGGTGATTTTGCTCAGGCCGCGCAAAAAACCGTTGGCAATGCAGCGCCGATTGCGGTGATGGTTGATCCGCTTGCTGCCGCGCAAATCGCAACGAATAACAATGCCGCCCAGGCCGCGAGTGCCGACGCCACTACACAAACGGCGCAGGTGAATGCTATTACGGCTGCTGCGGCTCAAACTTATAATAACTTACAGTCCGCTGTGATACCTGCCGGTATTCCGCCGGCGGTGATGCAGGCGGCCATTCAGATTCAACAAAATGCGCAAAACGAGAACAATAATTTTATCGTCCAATTATATCCCGAGGAATTGGGGCAAATTCAAGTCAACATGAAATTTGAAGGCAATCGCGTCACGGCAAAAATTTCCGCTGACAAGCAAGAAACTTTGGATTTGATGAAGCAAGATTCCGGCATACTGCATAAAGCGTTGCAGGATGCCGGTTTGCAAACCGACTCCGGCACATTGGAATTTTCTTTGTCAAACAGCGGGCAAAATTTGGCGCAGCAAAAAACAAATAACAACGACAGTGGATTTGGCACGATGCTTGCAAATAATAATTCAGAAGAAAACATTACGGCCGCAGCGGCCCCGGTTTATCAAGCCATCCTGGCACCCGGACGCGTCGACGTAAAGTTGTAGGAGGGATCAATGTCTATCAGCGCCTATCAAAGCAGTCTGGTCGCCAGCTCAACCACAGGCTCTGCGATGCAGAGTTTGAGCGGAAACCAAAACACGTTTCTGCAATTGCTAACGACACAGCTGAAAAACCAGGATCCTCTCGCGCCTACGGACACAAATACTTTCACCCAACAGCTGGTGGAATACAGCCAGGTTGAGCAGCAGATCGATACTAACAGCAAGCTGGACGGCATGACTAAGCTCCTCGGCAATACGCAAATTCAAGGCGCGCTGGCTACGGTTGGTTCCTTTGTGCAATACGCGGGCAGCTCGTTCAACTATACTGGCAGCGGCAATTACACGATGGATTATAACCTGCCCAGCGCGGCTGCTTCGGCCACGCTTACGATCACCGATGCAAATGGCAACGAAATTTACACGACTGCTGCGCCAAGCACAGCCTTGAGTTCCGGCGACAATGCTTTTGTCTGGAATGGCCAAACCGACCAAGGACTCACGGCGGCGGCGGGCACCTACAATATCGCGGTCACGGCAAAAGATTCCGCGGGCAATTCGATCACGCCGACGACCTCCGTATGGGGTCAGGTCACGCAGGTTCAGGCAACCAATTCGGATGTGGATCTGATCCTCAGTGGCGGCAATTCCATTCCGTTCAACAGTGTTTCCAGTATCTCACCAACCCTCAACTAAAACCCATAACCACCAACCCTTAACATTACCTCAGGAGCAGTACCATGTCACTATTCGGATCACTCTTTACCGCGGTCTCGGGCCTTTCGGCACAAAGCTATGCCATGGGCGCGATTTCAAACAACATCGCCAACGTGAATACGATTGGTTACAAAGATATCTCGACCAAATTTTCATCACTGGTGACAAACGGCGGCGCCAACACGGGCGCCTACTCATCGGGCGGCGTCTTGGCGAATACGCAAACGAATGTAAGCCAGCAGGGCACATTGGCGCAAACGCAAAACCCGACCGATCTCGCGATTTCCGGCAACGGTTTCTTTGTGGTGCGTCCTCAGCCCAATTCCGGTTCACCGGTTTACTACACGCGCTCAGGTTCATTTACGCAGGATGATAACGGCTTCTTGCGTAATACGGCCGGCATGGTGCTCTACGGATGGCCGCTGGACTCTGCGGGTAATATTCCGGCCGCGAATTCTGACTTGACGTCATTGCAACCGGTTAACGTATCTTTCCTGGGCGGCCAGACGAAGCCGACCAGTACGGGGACGCTGTCAATCAACGTCGACTCTGGTACGGCAACGGCGGGTACTTTTACGCGGAACATGACGGTTTACGACTCGCTTGGCGCGCCGCAAACGCTGGCGATGACCTTTACTAAGACCTCAACCAACAACGCATGGACGATGAGCGTGAAAGACGGCGCAGGCAACAACCTTTTGCCGGTCAATACGGGCCACACGCCGAATGATAATACGGTTGACGTGACGTTCAATTCGGACGGTACCATCCATCAGGTGGGTGCGACAGCGGGTGCGAAGACGCTGACGGTTGCCGGTACGGCCGGGACCGGAATTGTTTGGGGCAACGGTTCAACCGCTCAAAGCATCAAATTAGATCTGTCGGCCGTCACGCAATACGCGGCTTCCAGTAACGTGATCAGCATCACGCAGGACGGCGCGGCGTTGGGCTTGCGGACGGGTGTCGCCATCGACTCTAGCGGAGTTGTATCGGCAACCTTCAGTAACGGCACGCAGGCAAAGATTTACCAACTGCCGATTGCGACTTTCTCTAATCCGGATGGTTTGTCGGAAGTGACCGGAAACGCTTATACCGTGACGTCGAATTCAGGTGATTACAACCTTCGTATAACGGGCGCGTCGGGTGCGGGCACCATCGGTTCTTCGCAGCTGGAACAATCCACGGTGGATTTGGCGGCGGAATTCTCGAACATGATTGTGACGCAGCGCGCATATACGGCGAATACCAAAGTGATCAGTACGGCCGACCAAATGCTGCAAGCGCTGACGAATATTATCCAATAAGTTTTCCCCCAACAGGCCTAGAACAGGCCGCAATAAAAAGGCGCCCTGCAGTACGCGGGGCGTTTTTTTATTGCTTCCTAATAATTATGCTAAATCACCAGTCTATTCAGATTTCATTAACATTCTGAATTTATTCTGATATAGTTAGAATCTAGCATCGGCATATAGGAGAACCCTCGCCATGACTTATAATGCTTATACCAAAGCGCAGAATACAGGTGCCGCTGCATCACCGCGTGATTTGGAATATCGCTTGCTGGGCGCCGTGACGGCGGCCCTCCTTGAAGCAGATGAAACAGGAATAGTAATCAAGCGCGTTGATGCCGTGTGCTGGAACAGAGATGTCTGGGCGGCATTCCGGCGTGATTTAAATCACCCCCACAATGCGTTGCCGCAAAATATCAAGGATGATTTGATTGATCTTGCGAAATGGGTGGACCGCGAGACTTTCCGTATTCTGAGCGGTGAGACAATCAAGATGGACGGTCTGATCGAAGTGAACAAAAATATTATGAACGGCCTAAAACCTCCGGCCACGCGGAGCCCGGAGGCTCCATTGGTTCAGAGCTGACCATTAACGCTTTAGCAAGGTTTAAAGGCGATAATATAAGGTGACGCGGTCAGAAAAGCTGCAGAAGATGCTTGAAAGGCTTTAAAATAATGTCATCGGCCAGTAACATTAATCTTCCGACTGTTCCCGGTTTATCGGGACTGGGGAATTTGCCGGTGAATGCTGCGTGGCAGATCATCAATAAAAAAGGCGAAGCAGCCGAAACCGCCGCCGTGGCAGCCAGCCAGCAAGTAAAAACAGCAAAACTCGCTTTTGACAACGCGGTTAAGAACGACACCACGGTCAATCAATTTATGAAAGATACGAATGCGCTGAATTATTTGCTGACGGCCTATGGCCTGGGCAGCGCAGCCAGCCAAATGGGGGTCATCAAAAAGGTTTTAACCCAGGACCCCAATGCGAAAACCTCTCTTGCAAATCAATTGGCCGATCCGCGCTGGAAACAGTTGGCGCAGGATACGGACTTTTTCGATAACGGCCTGAGTAAGCTGAAAAGCAGCAACGTTACCGATACTTTCACCACAACCACAAGCGGCAAGAATTATCTTCAGGTTTTTCAGTTGGATTCCACAGGCAATCCGACCGGCAGCCTTTACGCCAACAGTTTCAATCTCAGTGTTTCATCCACAGGCACGCTCACAACGTCTGAGGGTTATGCATTGGCCGGTATTCCTTATGACAATCGCGGCCAGCTGACGGCATCCACCCTGAACGCCAGCCAGACGGTGACTGACAGCAAAGGCTTACAGGAAACGATTACGCAAAATCTGACGCAAAACAGCGACGGCACCTATAACTGGGAAATCAACGATGCCAATGGGCATGCATTGTACAGCCAGGATAATGTCGCGGTTACATTTGATGCCAATGGCAATATTCAAACCGTTAACGGCACATCCGCCAGCAGTCAGAATATCACCCTAAAGTGGCCGGGCAATAGCGGTACAACCACCCAAAATTTTGATATGACGCAACTGACCAACAGTTATCAAAGTTCTGATTTGCAGGTCGTCAATGTGAATTCTTTGGCAAATAAATCCACGCCGACGCAGAACATCACACCTTTTGTCAGCCTCAGCGCATCGCAAGGGGTGGATGGCACCACAAGTTACAGCACTACCAATCTGGTGAATACGGACACAACGAATTCAGACGGCTCGACGGCGCAAACGGTTGTCAAGCAAACCTTTACGAAAAACGGCGATGGCACATGGGATTGGAAGATTACCGACCCCAGCGGTAATATTTTATCCGACCAGCCCAATGCGGCTTTAACGTTTAATACAGACGGCAGCATTAATACTATCAATGGCGGCGATCCATCCAACCAGAACGTTACACTCACCTGGCCTGACAGTGGCACAACGACCCAAAATTTTAACCTGACCAGCACTTTTAACCGGTCGGATTTTTCGCAAAGCGTCAGCGTCGTGGATAACAGCGGTACAGCCCATACGCTGCAATTGAATTACAGCAAAATCAACGATGCCAACGATCAATGGCGAGTGACTGTGGTGGATCCCAGCTTTAATATCAATTACGGCAGCGTTGCTTTTGGTTTTGACAGTAACGGTAATATCTCCGGCGTGGGCACCTATGACGCTAACACGGGTAAAATTTCCCAAAGCGACGGTCAGAGCAATGCGACTATTCAGCAACTGAACATCAATTGGGGCGGGGCGGGCGGTATTTCCAACCTCAATCTGAATTTTAATAATATTACTTCCAGTGGTTCCGTCAGCACGCAAATTCAGAAAACGCAAACTGATAGTGTTGCGCTCGGCGCGCGCAAGGCAGTGAATGTTGATAATAACGGCGTTGTTTCCGCAACCTATGCCAATGCCAGCGGCACGGGAACGACGACGGTTAATCTTTACCGCCTGGCAGTGAATAATTTCAGCAGTTCAGGCAATTTGACAAAATTCGGCTCGACAAATTATTTCTCCGCCAACGGTAATACCAGCAAAGATACCATTCTGCCGACGGGCTCTCCCATCAATACAGGCGGCAACATTGTTTACGATAGCAACAACAAGCAAGTTAATGCTTTTGGCGGTGCCTTGTCGGGCACGCCGAAGACGACTTCCACAGTAACAACATTGCAAACGATCGATAATAAATATGTTCAGGATATTTATCAGGAAGTTTTAGGCCAGCAAAACCAAAACCTGCGCTATGCGCAATATTTCAAAGACAATATCGGTACGATTAAAAACGTTGATCAGCTTTTATCCAACCAGGCCATGGCGCTGGTGGTGCAAACCGTGGGCGGTTTGCCGAACGGTATTTATTCGCAATCATTAACAGCGCAGGAAAACGCATTCAGCAAAGCCATCAATTTCAAAAAGCTTTCCGATCCGAATTACGTCAACAATTATATCAACCAATTCCTGGCTGTTTCCGTCGCGAACGGCACCGGCGGCGGCAGCACGACGCTGGGCTGGCAGGCTTCCTTGCTCGGCGGCGGCAGTGGCCCTGATGATAGCGGCAATTACAGCGTTGATACGAGCGGCTTGCAAAGCCTGATCGGCAGCAGCCTGAATACTACCGCGTAATAAAGTCAACTTTGTCCGCGATTTTTTAAACTCTTCCGCCCTTGGCATCTGATGCGCGGAGGATGAATATCGTGGTGGAGCAGGGCGGGGAGCTTTACAGCCTCATCGTCGATAATGTGGGTGAGGTTATGGCCGTTTCCAGCAAAAATTTTGAACGCAATTCCGGCACGTTGGACGCGCGGTTTCGCCAGGTTTCCGCCGGAATTTACCGCCTTGAAGACCGCCTGATGGTCATTTTGGATGTGGCGAAATTATTGCGCTTTGACTTGGCGGAAGCGGCGTAGTGCAGTATGATCGGCGCGCACTAGAACAGTGAGGTTTCATGTCAGTCTGTTTGCTCGTGGATGACAGCCGCGTAATTCGCAAAGTCGCCCGCCGTATCATTGAAGAATTGGGTTTCACGTGTGAGGAAGCCGAGGATGGTCAGCAAGCGCTCGATTTTTGCAAAAAACAATTCCCGCGCGTGATCATGCTGGATTGGAATATGCCCGTCATGGACGGCTTGACGTTTTTAAAGGAATTGCGCGCATTGCCCGGCGGTGATGAACCCATCGTGATTTTTTGCACAACCGAAAATGAAATGGATAAAATTCAGGAAGCCATCATGGCGGGCGCGAACGAATACATCATGAAACCGTTTGATGCCGAAATCGTGTCCGGCAAATTTTCCCAAGTCGGCTTGATCGATTAATTAAATGGCGGCTGCGGAAAATCAAAACCCCGACCATTACCGCGTCATGGTGGTGGATGACAGCGTGGTCATCCGCGGCACCGTGCGGCGTTTTTTGGACGCGCAACCGGGCATCCGCGTGGTCAGCTATCATCCCAACGGTGAAGAAGCTGTAAAGGCCGCCACCAGCGGGCCGCCTGTGGATGTGATCGTGCTGGATATTCAAATGCCGGTGATGGACGGCATCACGGCTTTGCCGCTGCTCCTCAAGGCGCAACCTGAAGTCAAAGTTTTGATCTCCTCCACGTTGACCCAGCGTAATGCGGATATCAGCATCGATTGCCTGCAAAAAGGCGCAGCGGATTACATCCCTAAACCCGAGAGCGCCGCAACGGGCGGCGGCGGCGGGCCGGTGCTGGAAGAGTTTTTTCAAGATATGCACCATAAAGTTCTGGCGCTAGGCGCTGCTGCGCGGCAGTCGCGTAAATTACCGCCATTGCAGATTACACCGGCCGCCACTCCCGTGGGCGCACCTTCGGCGCAGCATATTATACGCCAAACCGGCGTTGCCGTATTTGAAGCCGCCAACGGAGATGTGGCGGAAGGCCGCAAATTATACGTTGCGCCCGGCGGTTATCATATGCTGGCGGAGCGCAAAGGCTTGGAAACCGTTTTACGGCTGGATCAGTCGCCCCCCGAAAATTTTTGCCGCCCGGCTGTGGCGGGGGTATGCAGCGCCGTTTTGCCGCTTGAACAAATCGGTCCAGAGGTTTTAAGATTGGCGGGAAGATGACGCTGCGCTCCGACGACTTCCAATTTCTTGCCAACCTGCTGAAACAACAGTCGGGACTGGTTATTAGTGAAGAGAAAGTTTATTTGCTGGAATCCCGCCTGGGGCCCATCGCGCGTAAGTTTAATTTGAATTCAATTGAAGACATCGTCGCGCGTTTGCGCAGCACGCATGATGCGAAATTATCAGAAGCCGTCATCGAAAGCATGACGACGAATGAAAGCTCATTTTTCCGTGACGCCAAACCGTTCGATCAATTTAAAAATATCGTGCTGCCGATATTGCTGGAACAAAACGCGGCGAAAAAATCTTTCCGGATTTGGTCCGCGGCGTCCTCTAGCGGACAGGAAGCCTATTCGCTCGCGATGGTGCTGAAGGAACAAGGCGCGAAACTCGCCGGATGGAATATTGAGATTATCGGCACGGACCTCTCGCGCGAAATGGTGGAGCGTGCAAAGGACGGCACCTATACGCAATTCGAAGTGCAGCGCGGTTTGCCCATTCAAATGCTGATGAAATATTTCAAACAGGAAGGCGAAAAGTGGCGCGTTTCCGAGGATATCCGCAAGATGGTGACGTACCGCACGTTTAATCTGCTCAGCGATTTTACGTCGCTGGGCGTGTTTGACGTGATTTTCTGCCGCAATGTTTTGATTTATTTCGACACGCCGACCAAAACGCGGATTTTGGAAAATATGGTGCGGCAATTGCCGCCGCACGGCGTGGTCTTTTTAGGCGGCGCGGAAACGGTTTTGGGAATTACGGAAAAACTTAAACCCATGCCGGATCAGCGCGGCATTTATGCCCTGAATGTGAACAAGCCGGCGGGTGTTACCGTTGCCCCGCCGTTGCAGGCAGCGCGGGTTTAGTCTCATTTTTGATTTTGCGCCAAGCTATGACGTTTTTTTGATGCGCTTCATAAGTCGCGGCAAAATTATGGCCGCCTAAACCGTTCGCCACAAAATACAGGTAATCATTTTTCTCCGGCGTAAGCGCGGCGAGGAGCGATGCGCGCCCGGGATTGTTAATCGGCGTCGGCGGCAGGCCGTCGTTCAGGTAAGTATTATAGGGATTTGCCGTTTGCAGATCGGCGAGCGTCAGCGCGCGGCCGAGATTGCCGGAACCGTCGCTGGCGCCGTATGCCACCGTCGGGTCGGCTTCCAGCCGCATCGGTTTTGCGAGGCGATTAAGGTAAACGGCCGCAACGCGCGCGCGTTCTTCGGATTTCGGCGTTTCGGCCTCAATAATACTGGCGAGTTTCAGCCAATCATCCGTGGTTTTCAGCGGATAATCCGCCGCGCGCCGGGGCCACGTCGCGGCAATAAAATCCGCCATTTTCTTTTTCATGCGGGACAGGATTTCTTCGCGCTTATCGCCGCGCGTGAAGGTATAGGTATCGGGCATCAATGTACCTTCGGCGGGAATTTCTGTAACGTCGCCCATTAAAAATGTGTTTTGATTTAATGCCGAAACGATCTGCTTGCTCGTCCAGCCTTCGGGAAAGGTGATTTTACGGACCAGAATTTCTCCGCGCGCGAATTTTTGCACGACATGCCACAGCGAAATCTGCGGCGTGAATTCATATTCGCCCGCTTTGATTTTATTTTTATTTCCGGTGACGGCGATCAGCGCCGCGAATTCATATTCATTGCCGATAACATTCGCATTTTTCAACGCTGCGGCGGTTTGCAATAAACCCGTATGCGGCTCAATGACGACATCAGCCGGTTGCGTCAGCGGGCCCTTGCCGACCAATGATAAGCCGAACAGAACGCCGCCGCCGCCGAAGAGGAGGGGGATGATGAGGGTGAAGAGAAGGAATAATCTTTGATTCATAAGCTTATTATATCGTCGTTGCTTTGCTGTGCTCGCAATGACGAGGAAGTTAAACCGCCTTGAACACCAGCGACGCGTTCGTGCCGCCGAAGCCGAAGGAGTTTGACAGCGCGATATTCACTTTTTTCTCCTGCGCCTTGAGCGGCGTGAGGTTAATGTCACGGCAGCTTTCAGACGGATTGTGCAAATTCAACGTCGGCGGGCAAACGCCGTCGCGGATGGCGAGGATGGAGAAAATCGCCTCGGCCGCGCCCGCCGCGCCAAGCAGATGGCCGATGGCGGATTTGGTGGAGGATACATTGACCTTATCCACCGCGCTGCCCAACAATCTTTTCACCGCGCCGATTTCAATCTCATCCCCCAGCGGTGTCGAGGTGCCGTGCGCGTTGATGTAATCGACATCATCCGGGTTAATCTTCGCGCGGCGCAAGGCGTTTTGCATGGAGCGGAAACCGCCGCTGCCTTCAGGATGCGGGGCGGTGATGTGATAGGCGTCGCCCGACATGCCGTAGCCGATGATTTCCGCATAAATTTTTGCGCCGCGTTTTTTGGCGTGTTCATATTCTTCCAGAACCACCACGCCCGCGCCTTCGCCCATCACGAAACCGTCGCGGCCTTCGTCATAAGGGCGCGATGCCTCGGTCGGGCGGTCGTTGTATCCAGTCGAGAGCGCGCGCGCCGCCGCGAAACCGGCGATGCCCAGGCGGTTGATGGCGGCTTCGGAACCGCCGGCCACCATCACATCCGCATCGTCCAGCATAATCAAACGCGCCGCGTCGCCGATTGCGTGCGCGCCGGTTGAGCAGGCGGTGACGACCGCGTGGTTGGGGCCGCGAAAATCGTGCTTGATGGAAACCTGGCCGGAAATCAGGTTGATTAACGACGCAGGAATAAAGAACGGCGAAACGCGCCGCGGGCCTTTTTCGGTCAGGACTTGGGAGGTTTCAAAAATCTCGCCGAGGCCGCCGATGCCGGAGCCGATTAAAACGCCGGTGCGATTTTTGGCTTCGTCGTCCGTGGGCGCGTAACCGGAATCACGAATGGCCTCATCCGCCGCGGCAATGCCGAAGTGGATGAAGGTATCGTTTTTGCGCTGATCCTTGGGCGGCAGGGTATCATCCACATTGAATTCGCCCGCGCCCGTACCGCGTTGCACGATCCCGCCGATTTGCGCGGCCAGATCGCTGACATCGAAATGTTCAATACGGCAAATGCCCGACTCGCCCGCCACTAGGCGGCGCCAGGTATATTCGGCGCCGTTGCCCAGGGGCGAGAGCAGGCCAATGCCGGTGATAACCACGCGTCTCATCGGTTCAATTCCATAGTAATGGAAGCGGAGACGGCCCTAGGCCGCCTGTGCATTCTGGTTGATAAAGGCAACCGCATCGCCCACGGTGCGGATTTTTTCCGCTGCGTCATCGGGGATTTCCACGCCAAATTCTTCTTCGAACGCCATGACCAGTTCAACGGTATCCAGGCTGTCCGCGCCCAGGTCGTCAATAAAGCTGGCCGCATCCGTAACTTTAGATTCTTCAACGCCCAAATGTTCAACTACGATTTTTTTAACGCGGGCAGAGATATCGCTCATGTTTCATTCCTTTGTTGGTTAACCAGACGATTATAGCCGCCTGCGATTCCTCCGCCAAGCCCAAAATGCCCGGTCCGGAATCGGGATGAAAATAGGCCGGAATGCGTCAGAATGCAAGCCTAAAGACGTTTAATTAC